>CAZYOX010000140.1:0-10490 GCA_964649285.1 uncultured Bryobacterales bacterium
GCACGGCCCGCAGCTAGTGAAACCCATGTTCTGAGGCGGAGCGCAGGAATCCGTAGATGCGCGAAACGGGCAGGCCAACCACGTTGAAATAACAGCCCTTCACACGATAGATGAACTTCGAGGCCAAACCTTGGATGCCGTAAGCGCCGGCCTTGTCCAGCGGCTCGCCGCTGGCAACGTAGTCGGCGATTTCAGCTTCCGTCATGGGCAAGAAGGATACGTGCGTCAGGTCGACGCCGGGCCGGGCGACAGTGCCGTTGAACAGGCAAAACCCCGTGAGCACTTCGTGTGTTCGGCCAGAAAGCTTCTTCAGCATGGCCGTCGCGTCCTCTGCGTCGACGGGCTTGCCCAGAATCTCGCCGTCGACGGCGACGGTAGTGTCGGCGCCAAGAGTAATCTCTCCTTCGTGCCAAGCCGCCCGAGCCTTGGCTTCCGCGAGCCGCTCGACATAATCGGCAGGCCTTTCGCTGGGTAGCGGCGTTTCGTCAATGTTCACCGGCCGGACTTCGAAATCAAAGCCGGCAGTCGCCAGCAGCTCTTTGCGTCGCGGCGAACCGGAAGCCAATACAAGTTTCATGCGTCGTCCTCTTGGTCGTCAGCGTCCGGCTCGTCATCGCCGAGCAACAGCAACTGACGCTGGGCTTCCTCGGAGAGTTCTAGCCGCTCAATTTTCTGGAAGCGCCCCGAAATCTTGCGCGCGGACTTGTTGACGTCCTCGACGTCGCGATTGGCCTGGTCAATATGCCGCGCCAAGTTGTCCATACGCTTCTGGAAACGCTCGAAATCGCTGCTTAAGTAGCGTAGGTGTTCCTGAATCATGTGCACTTGCTCGCGGGTCTGGGAATCCTTGAGGACGGCCGCTGAAGTCGTGAGAACTGCCATCAACGTCGTCGGCGAGGTAATGAGGACGCACTTGCGCTGGGCATACTCGACAAGGTCACGATGGTGGGCGTGGATCTCGGCGAATACGGCTTCGGCGGGCAAGAAGAGGATGGCGCTGGCATTGGTTTCACCCGGCACAATGTACTTGGAGGCGATGTCGTCGACGTGTACTTGCACGTCGCGTTGAAAGTCGCGGGTCGCGGTCTTTCGCGCTTCGTCGGTGGCATCCGGATCGATCTTGCGCTGGTAGTTGTCGAGTGGAAACTTTGAGTCGATGACGATCAGGCCGGTCGGCGCCGGCAGAGTCAATACGCAGTCGGCGCGCTTGCCGTTCGCCAACGTGTACTGCATCTTGTAGGCGCTCTCGGGCAGCACGTTGGAGATGAGCGCGTGCAACTGCACTTCGCCGAAAGCGCCGCGCGATGTGCGGTCGGCCAAGACGCGCTGCAAGCTGACCACATTGGTCGAGAGATCGGTGATCTTCTTCTGCGCGTCGTCAATAAGCGCTAGGCGTTGACGGATGTCGTTGAAGGTTTCATTGGTCTTGTTGAGACCGTCGGACAAGCGTCTGTCGACTTGGCCGCTGATTTCCTTCAGGCGTTCGTCGGTCGATTTCGTCAGACTCTCCATCCGCTTGACGAGGTCTTCGGTATTAGCTGCCAGATTTTCGCCTAACTGCCGACGCACGCGGTCGACGCCGGTTTGCAACGTGTCTTGCAAAAGGCGTTGCGACTCGGACTGGCGCACCTCGAACCCTTCGCGCAGCTTGCCGAAGCTCTCAAGCACTTCCTGCTGTAGCCGGTAGACGGACGCTTGTTGCTGCTCGCGGACTTGGGCGAAATGGTCAGCCAAGCCGTCGCCGCGCTTGCCCTGTTCATCGAGGCGCGCGTGAAGCTTCTCGAGGGCGGTGGAGTGCTCACCGCGTCGGGAGTGGAACTGCACAGCGATCCAAACCAGCAACACGACCGCCAGCAACAACAGGAATAAGGCTGCCGCTTCGATCAGCAAGCCTACAGGCTAACGCTCTGAAGCGCTTGATAGCAAAGGCTGCTATGGTATGAAATGGGGCGAACAGAGGGCGATGGCCGTTTGTGGAAAACAGAAGAGTGAAGAATTGTCGGCCGCCCGAGGCTCTCTGCAAGTGTCTGATTCTAAAACGGTTGCAATCCTCAAGGAATTCGAGAAATTTCCACAAGGTTATCCACAATGGTTAATTGTTGAATTCAGGAGACTTGGCTTTGTCGCGGATTTGTAACCGTCTTGTTTTCAATTGGTTGGCTACGATCCACAGGCTAAGCCGCTGATAGCAAAGGATGGAAAAAGTACTAGGGCAGACGCAAATGGACCCGTATTCTAGCCCCTTGATGAGTGCTGCCTCGTCCGCCTCGGAGAACGCTGTTCTCCTTAAAGGTCTTCCCTCCAACGTGGAGGCCGAGAAATTCGTTCTCGGCTCCATTCTCCTTTCCGACCACGTTTTCCCGCAGGTTGCCGGCGCTCTAGAGGCCGACGACTTCACGCTTGAGAAGCATCGGCGCATCTTCGCCCGCATGGAGGAGCTGAACGACCGCGGCGAAAACATCGAGTACATGACGCTGATCGATCAGCTCGAGAAGCACAATCAGCTTGATTCGGTCGACGGCATCGCCTACATCGCGTCTTTGACCGAAGGCATGCCGCGGCTGTCGAGCATCGATAGCTACATCAAGATCGTCAAAGACAAGTCGCTGCTGCGCCGGCTGATCTTCACTTCCCAGGCGATTGTGTCGCAGTGCATCGAGTCGGCCGACGAAGTAGACGACATCTTGGCCGAGGCCGAGAGCTCGATCATGAAGGTTGGCGATGCCCAGCTGCGCTCGGGGCTTTCGGATCCGCGCGGCATCCTCGACGGTTATGCCGGCGGTATGCAGGCCTTTCTGGACCCCAGCCGCCGGGTCAAGGGCCTGGGCGGCCCGTTCTTGAAGCTCGACGAGATGACCACAGGTATGCACGGCGGCGAGCTGATCATCATTGCTGCGCGTCCTGCCATGGGCAAGACGTCGCTGGCACTGAATATTGCCCAGCACGTGGCCTCGGACAACGGTCCCGACGACCCGGCGAAGACCGTGGCGCTGTTCTCGCTCGAAATGTCGAAGGAGTCGCTGCTGACGCGCATGCTGTGCGCCGAGGCGCGCGTGGACCAACATCGTTTTCGCGGCGGCTATTTGAATGCCGATGAGCGCCGCAAGCTCAGCGCGGGCCTGCACAAGTTGGTGAACTCGAAGCTGTTTATCGACGACACGGCGAACACCAACGTGATGGAAATTGCCGCCAAGTGCCGGCGGCTGCGCTCCGAGCACGGTTTGGCGCTGGTCGTGGTCGACTACCTGCAGTTGATGACAGCCAAGGGTCGCGTCGAGAATCGCGTTCAGGAAATTTCCGGCATTTCGCGCGGCCTGAAGCTGCTGTCGAAAGATCTAGACGTTCCAGTCATCGCGCTTTCGCAGTTAAGCCGCGCCCCGGAGCAACGCCAGGGCGATCACAGGCCGATGCTGGCCGACCTGCGCGAGTCGGGTTCGATCGAGCAGGACGCCGACGTGGTCATGTTCATCTTCCGCGAAGAGGTTTACAAACCAGACCGCGAGGACATCAAGGGCATCGCCGAATTAATCGTCTCTAAGCAGCGTAACGGCCCGACAGGAAAGATTCGCTTGGCCTTCCTCAACAAATACGCCAAGTTCGACAACTTGGCCGAAGACATCGGCGGCGGCGGAGACCCAGGATATACCGACGACGACGCGCCGTTCGACGTGTAGGATCCTACATCTCGTAGAGCATCACGTAGACGATCACGCCTGTGACGGAGACGTACATCCAAATGGGCCAGGTCCACTTGGCGATAGCGCGGTGGCGTCTAAAGTCCTTCCTCAGGGCGCGGTAGAGCGTTATCAGTGCCAACACCGGTACCATCGCGGCCAGCACGATATGCGTGATGAGGATCGTGAAGTACACGCTGCGAATCCAACCCTGCCCTTGAAAAGGCACCGAACCGGCGTAGTAGTGGTAGATCAGGTAGCTGACCAGGAAAAGGCAGGAAGTGAGGAAGGCCAGCACCATGCACAATCGGTGACGCTCGACTTCTTTTCGCTTGATGAAGTAGTAGCCGAACAACAACAACATCGAGGAGATGGAGTTGAGCGTCGCGTTGAGCGCCGGCAGATCCCGAACTTCCATGAAGTTCTATCTTCCCGCAGCGATGACGTAGAGCGGTATTTCGTCCTCGGTGACGTCGAGCAGTTCAACGATTGAGGCATCAACGAAACCCCCGACGGGGCAGGCGTTGATCCCTGCACAGGCGGCGGCAAGCAGCATGTTTTGAGCCATGTGTCCGGCTTCAAGGTAGGAGAAGGGGTAGGACTTGTAAGCGTACTTGACCTCGGCGCGTGAAATCACCGAAGTCATTACTATGGCGGCCGCTGGGTCCCTTACGAAGGGCGAGACGACCTCCGCGGCCTTGGACGCTAAATCCGCGGGCCACAGAACTTCCAGCTCGTGCGTGCGGACCTTGTAGTGGTAGCAGCCGATGTCGAGGCCGTCGACGCGATAGGACAAAAAATAGCATTCCACCGGAAAGCGCGCTCCCGCCGAAGGATATGTGCGACGTTCCATCTCGCGTTCGTCCTCTACGATGCGGCAGGCGCCAAGCAATGCGGAAACATCCTCAAGGCTTAGCGGCGACTCGCTGAACTCGCGTGCACTGCGGCGCTTCGCCCAAGCGTCGTCAAGCGTTATCCGCGCCGCGGGGGGAGCGGGTAATGCGATCGTTTCGAAGCGCGGGTACTCCTTGTAGAAGATTTGCGTGTGCGTAATCGGCGCTGGTTCGGATGAAATTAACGGGGCCGCCGCGTTCCGAGTGAAACGATAGAACTTTTCTGTTTCGTCGAGCATGCTTTAGGCGGGCATCGGCCGCAGGCCTGGTATGACGATTTTGACAGCTTCAAAGCCGGCGGCGCGAACTTCAGGCAAGCTGAGTTCGACGCACAGTATGCGAAAACCGTCAGCCGCAATACGGCGGAGCAGATCGGGCGGGTTGACTGGGTCCTCCGGCAACGTTGCCCAAGGAACTTCTTCGGCGGCGCGGAACATCGGCTCAAGATTCCGCAAGGCGTCTAGCGTTTCCCACGGGTAGACGCGCGAAGCCTTGGACCCTGGCTGACGGCTGGCTTCTTCCACGCGCGCGGGCCGACGGCGTTCGAGCGCTTCAAAGAATGCCGTATGAACTGCCGCAGCGAATGTAGGCGCCGCTCGCATCGCGATCGAAAGAGCGGGCGCTACGCCGGACCGGTCTGCCAGCGCGACCAGCACGCAAGGGACGTCCCACTTCGCGGACATGCGGAAGACAAGAGGCTCCAATCGGAAACGGCGCAACGTGTCGAGCATTGGCTGAAGGTCCTCGGGAAGGACCACGATACGTTCCGCCAATCGTTGCTCGGTGGACGAAGAAGCGGCGGCGTGGCGCTCCACGACCTCGAATAAGCCCCGATTTGCGGCGCCTCCCTCATGCCTGACGCCGAAGGCGGCCCCGGATGTCGAAACGCATTCGGCTATCGGCGAAGGTTCAGAGGCAAATCCCGGGATTACTGCCGCGGCAGGGATTTTCGTCGCCTCGCCGCTGATCAGATCGATGGCGTCGAGCCAGACAAACGGGGTGGCCCGCAGGCGAGCGGCCTCGCCTGAAGTCGCCGCAGGAGCGAGCGCGGCAGGATCGATCCACCCGCTGCTTGCCTCCCAGGGGCACAGCACTCCGTCGTGCGGCGCGTTGTAGAGGCAGAGGCGTTCGTAGAATTCAGCCAATGCCGCGATGCGCGCAGATAGAGCGTCGTCCGACAGACTGAGGCCATAAGGCTCGCCCTTCCGATACGGGCAATTCGCGGGCCTGCCATGGAAGTAGCTAGGGTACTTCGGCTCGTCGGTGAAGAATGGAACTTCTGTGACTACAGCGGCCAGACCAATCGACTGCAAGGCTTCCAGAATATCTTTCACTAATGGCTTAGAAATGAAGAGAGCCCGCACAATCCGGCGGGCTCTCCAGGTATCTAGGATTCGTTTGCGCTACTACTTGGCGGCGATGACGCCTACGGCATCATTCGTACAGCCCGCCAATAGCGGCGCTTCCAATGGGGACAGTTGAGCGCTGCCAGCCTGCGGCGGCGTGCAGCCGGCTTGCAGCGGCGCTTCAGCACAACCAACTTGCAGCGGCGCTGCAGCACAGCCGGCTTGAAGGACCGTGCCACCGGTGTTCGCGACCATGCGCGCTGCGTTTTCAACGGCTGCCATCGGGGCGGGTTTGCGATTTGCTTTGCTCAAGATCTGATTCTCCTTGGATGCGCCGGTGCAACAGACGGGCCGACGAAGTATTGTTTCGTGAATAGGTTACACAGGTCAGAGAAGGCTATGCAATAGAATTTGCCCAGAAAATTAGGCGAAGGGATGGGGAAGCGAATTGAGATCGGCGCTGATGGCGCCGCAGCGGAAGCTCTGCAGGGCCTTCGCCGATTCGGCCAGGAACAAGGGGTGCAACTGCGGGACGACGGCGCGGCGCGCTTCGAATCCTGCGGCGGCGGCGGCAGGCTGCGTAATGTCGGCGTCGAGAACGCGATAACCGCTGTTGCTCAGGTTCCGCAACGCTTTGTCGGGAGCACAGCGCACCCGGCAAAGTTCAGACATGGTGCAGGCGGGCGCCACGCCTGTCCAGGCCGGTAGATCGTCAATCCTCTCCAAACGGCTCCAGAAGGCGATGCGGGTTTCAAGCGAACAGATTTCGGACGGCGTTGTTGTTTCAGGAATTTCGCCGGACATTTGCTTGAGCCTGAACTGACGCCGGTAACTGATCGACTCGATAATGGCGGAAGGAATCGCGGCGTCATAGCTTTCGGCCGCGCTAAGCCCCGCGGCGACCGCCGGGCCGAGTCCGGAGTAGTCAAGGGTGAGCACCAAAACAGCAGGAACGCCAAGGTCCCCGCGCAAGTCGAAGGCGCGGCAGTCGAGGCGGTAGCGCTCCAGCAGGGAAACGAGGTTCGCCGCTTCGCCGGTGAGTTTGCCGACGCGCGTCAGCGAGTGGTTGCTGAGCCAGGCCGTTACAAAGGCGTCGCGCTCGATCAGCTCGTAGAGACCGCGATGGAACGCATCTCCAGTGCCTGCCAGACCAATCGCCGCGCCGGAACTGATGGATTCGCGGCGAATGCGTGTTTGCTCCCGGTTGCCGCCGTCGAGATAGACGAACTCTCGCGGCGCCAGCGCCATTTCGCCGGTGACGCGGTCACGGACGGCTGTCCAATGCAACGGCTCGGCGCGCAATGCTTCGAGAATGGCCGTGCGATCGGGCTCCTGCTCGACGGAGTAGCAATAGAAGTCCGCCGGGTCGATCTGACCAGGGAGTTCGCCGTACCTGGCCAGAATGGATTGGTCTTGGTCAGGCGTGAGCAGGCAGTCTCGTTCGAGCGCCTCGGCCGCGGCTTTGAGTTGCGCGACGATCGGGTCAGGATGAACGCCTTGGCCCCAAGACCGCCTGTGGAATCGCGCCGCGTATGTGGCGAGTTTGGGCTCATCCGTAAACAAGGGCGTCGGCAGGGGTGGTTCCATGCCTTCGATGCCGAGCAAGCTCTCGAGTGCTTCCGCTGGAGTCATCGTGCGGTGATGCGTGCCCGCCCTGCGAGCAACGACGCAGCCAAGGCCGGCTCGATGTCGGCATCGGGATGGAACCCCAGTTTATTGCAGCCATCGCAGACTAGGTGCCTAAGACATTTCTCCTTTACGCAAGCAACGCGGCCGAATTGTCTGAATGCCACGCGGGTCATATGATCGGACCAATAACCCTTGAGCAGAATGACATCGCCGGCCTTGGTTTCGCTCCGGATGAAGTCGGCCATCTCAACCTGTGTCGCGAACAAGAAGATGTTCTCCGCAGGCGTGCCGGCCTTTAACGCTGCACCGCGATAGCGTTCGGCAAACCGGCCCCAAAACAGCAGCACGTCGGCGGCGGCCGCGCAACGCTTGCCCGCTTCCTCGGCGGCAAGCTCCCCGAACTGTGGAGCATCGAGAATGTGTCCGATGGCTATGATGCGGCGTTCGCACCGGGCTTGCGCCAGGATCTCAAGGCCCATTTCGAGAGTGGCGAAGGACCCGTTGTACTCATCGCGCAGCAGGTCCGCGCCGTTCGGCAGTCGGATCGGATTCAGCCGTCCTGGGTAAGGCTCCACTGCAGCGAGACCGGCAGCGCAATCTTGCCAGCTGGCGCCCAGCGTTCGTGCCGCCGTCACGGCGGCGAGAATGGAGGGCGCCCAGTGAGCACCGACCAGATGCGTTTTTAGGTAACGCGACTCGCCGTCCTCGCGCACGGTGACGGTAAGGCGTTCCGGCCAACCCGTAGCGGCAATCTCGCCCGTCACGTCAGCGCGGGCTGTGAGACCGAACGTCCGGACGCGGCAATTACGACCTTGCGCCATGGCAGCCACTCGCTCGTCGTCGGCGTTGAGGATTGCCAGACCGTCTGGGCCAAGCGGGTCGAGAATCTTAGCTTTCTGCTCCGCGATCTCTTCTAACGATCGAAAATTGACGGCGTGTTGCCAATTGACACGAGTGATTACGGCGACGTCCGGATCGAGTAAAAAGGCCGAACGCCACATTCTGCCCTTCTTGAGGATGCCGACTTCGGCGACAATAAATCTGTCGCGCGGGCGGCTGCGCAATAACAGGAATGGGAGCCCGAAACGCCCGTTGCTGGAATCGCTCCGTGCTGCTACAGGACCCGACCGGCGCAAGATGGCCGTCAGGCATTCCTTGGCCGTGGTCTTGCCAACGCTGCCGGTGACGGCCACGACCGTCAGATTGCGCAGCACCGTGCGGCGCCAAACAACGGCCAGGGCCACCACGGGCAACAGAGCAAGCGCGGCCAAGCGCTTCTTCGTCTGAGCGATGAAGATCTGAAAAGGGGTCATCGAAGACCGAAACCCCATTTTAGGACCTGAATGCGGTTCAGCTCAGTGCTTCAGCCGACGGCTTCGATGCTTGGCTGGCCGCGAGAGCGAAACACAGCAAACCAAATCCGAGCGTAATGGCCCAGCACATGGTCTGCGACGGACCTGGGACGGCTTGGCCGGCGAACATGGCGCGGCGCAGCCCCGTGACGCCGTAGGTCATCGGATTAGCGGTCATCAACCAGCCGATCCAAGATGATGCGCCTTCCACTGGGAAGAAGGCGCCGGACAGCAGCCACATAGGCATCAGCACCATGTTCATCACCGAGTGGAACGCCTGCATCGAGTTCAGCTTCCAGGCAAAGTAGAAACCAAGACTGGTCAGGCTGAAGGCCATCGCCAGAATGATTGCCGCCGCCTCGGGCAACGCTGACCAGGCCACCGGCAAACTCAGCAACGGCACGAGCGGCAAGAACGCCGCGCCCTGGATGCCGCCGATCGTCGTGGCCCCGAGTATCTTGCCCAGCACTACCGAGGATCGCGGTACCGGCGCCGCCAAAACCGAAAGCAGGAAACCTTCACGGCGGTCTTCGATGATCGAGATACTCGAAAAGATCGAAGCAAACAATACGACCAGCGCAACCGCGCCAGGGAAAAAGAACTCCGAATAGCCGCCCCCGGTCGACGAGCGTACCGACGAACCGAAACCCGAACCGAGTACCCCCCAAAAGATCAGCGGCGTGGCGATGCCCGCCAGCACACGGGCCGGTTGTCGGTAGAATCCGCGAACCTCGCGCAACCATAAAGCGGTAACGCTGAGCCAGAAGCTAGGGTGCGCCGGTTGTTGGTCTGGGCGGGGTAGGATGCGTTCGTCCGCGGTTGCCGTCATGCTCTGGTCGGCCATGGGTGTGACTTCAGTGTAGTGGGCTCAGGCGGGCGGTTGGGAATCGCCAAAGCTGTGACCGGTCAGCCGTATGAACACATCTTCCAACGTGGGCCGCGAAACCGAGACGGAATCCACAGTCGAGGGCAGCTGGCGCATGAGTTGCGCGACGATCTCGGGACCTTTGGCGTGTTCGAAACGCACCTGTCCCAAAAGCACCTGGGGCTTAATGCCCAAGTGTTGTTCCACGCTGGCCGCCACACCGTCTGCGTCGCTGGAGCCGAGCGATACGATGTCCCCGCCGATGCGGCTCTTCAACTCTCTTGGAGTGCCGCTGGCGATGAGCCGTCCGCGGTTGAGAATCGCCAGACGGTCGCACTTATCGGCCTCTTCGAGCAGGTGGGTAGTCAGCAGCACGGTCGTGCCGTGCTCGGCGCGCATCCGCTCGAGATAGCGCCAAAAGTCGAGACGCACGCCGGGGTCAACGCCCGTGGAAGGCTCGTCAAGCAGCAGCAGTTGCGGCCGATGCAGCAGCGACTTCGCCAACTCGGCCCGTTGACGCAGGCCGCCGGAGAGCTTCTCAACTTTGTCCTTGAGCCGGTCGCTGATGCCTGTGCTGTCGGCGGCAAGAACGATGCGCTGTCTGAGGTCCGCGCCGGTGATGCCGTAGAGCATTCCCTGGTAGGTCAGGTTCTCTTCCACCGACAGGCGGCGGTCGAGGCTTTGGTTTTGGAAGACGACGCCGATACTCTTGCGAACTTCCAACGGCTCCG
>CAZYOX010000141.1:0-10457 GCA_964649285.1 uncultured Bryobacterales bacterium
CTGAAGGTTGGCCATGGCGATCATCGATTCCAAGCGGGAGATCGCGTCGCGCGGCGAGTTGGCGTGAATCGTCGTCATCGAACCTTCGTGACCGGTGTTCATCGCCTGCAGCATGTCAAAGGCTTCATCGCCGCGAACCTCGCCGACGATGATGCGGTCAGGGCGCATACGCAAACTGTTGATCACAAGTTGCCTTTGGCGGATCGCGCCGTGGCCTTCAATATTGGCGGGACGAGTTTCCAGGCGTACGACGTTGTCTTGAGGGATCTGCAGTTCCGCCGCGTCTTCGATCGTTACGAGGCGTTCGTTGTTCGGAATATGCTTGGAAAGCATATTCAGGAACGTCGTCTTGCCGCTGCCGGTGCCGCCGGAGATCAGGATGCTGATGCGGGCCTTCACGGCCGCCTTCAACACTTCGAACATTTCAGGGGAGAGACAGCGCCACTCCAGCATTTGCTCAATCGTTACGGGCGAACTACCGAAGCGGCGGATGGAGACCGACGGTCCATCCAACGCCAGCGGGGGAATGATTGCATTGACGCGTGAACCGTCTTCTAGCCTAGCGTCGACCATGGGCGACATTTCGTCGATGCGTCTGCCGACTTTCGCGACGATCCGTTGAATGATTTGCATCAAGTGGTCGTCGTCGCGGAACGAAGTGTCGAGCACCGGTTGGAGCTTGCCCGCGCGCTCGATAAACACTTTGTCCCAGCGATTGACGAGGATGTCGGAGATCGAGGGATCACGCAGCAGCGGTTCGAGCGGACCTAGGCCGAACACTTCGTCGAGCAGCTCGCCTTGCAGTTGCTGCTTTTCGGCCGCGCTAAGCGGAACACGGTTCTCCTCGAAGATCTCTTGGATGAGCCGTACTGTCCCTTCGCGCGCGCGTTCACTGCCGACTCGTCCCAGCTTCTCTAGATCGAGCTTGGAGAGGAGCGTTCTGTGAATTTCTGCCTTGAGATTTCTAAGGTTGAGCCGGTCCATGATGCCAATCGTCCTCTACCCTTTCGCGGGGGCCTTCTTAAACAAGGAGAACCAGGAGCCGCTCTTGTCTTCGTTCGGTTTACCCATAAAGGAGCGCGCCATGGTTTCCAGAGCGTTAGAAACCGGAGACGAGTTGTCGGCCAACGGAATGCCGCGATTCAGGGCGTCTTGAATACGTCGAAAATCGTTTGGCACGGTCCAGCGCACTTTGGCGCCGAGCGTATGCTCGACCTGTGACTGCGACAGTTGCTCTTTCGCTCCGACGCGGTTCAACACAAGTTCCATTCGCGGCCCGGCTCCGACGGTGGCCTGAAAATGGGAAATGAGTCTCTGGGCGTTGCGCACGGTTGCTACATCAGCCTGGATGACCAAATAGACCAAGTCCGCTCTTTGTACGGCGACTGGCGTGTATTCTCCTCCGGCGCCGGCGTCCAGAACCGTATAAGCGAAGTTCCGGCCGAGCAGATCCAACAGCGTCTCGAGGGCGTAGCTGTCGGTAGCCCTTTCGGCTTGGTAGGAATCCGGACCGCCGAGTACGGAAAGCCCGGATGAGTGTTCGGCGAGGAGCGCGGACAGGAAGTCGTAGTCGAGACGATTGGCGCTCTCCAGTGCGTCTATCACGCTGAACTTCGGCTCCAGTCCGAGCGACAGAGCGGCATCGCCCAGTTGCGTGTTGAGGTCGACGAGGCAGACGTCGTCCTTGGCTTCCTTTTGAAGCGCCAAGGCGTAGTTGGCTGCCAACGTGGTCGAACCGACTCCGCCCTTCGCTCCTATGAATGCGACGTTCCGTCCGCGGCGGCGAGGGAGATGGACGCTGGCTTCCGGACGGCGGCTTGCCGCCCGCTGTAATGCTTGGTTGAGCTGCTCGCTGAGTAACGGGACTGATAAAAACTCGCGAGCGCCGGCCTGCATGCAGCGGACGACAACTTCAGCGTCCATGGCGTAGGAATAGACCATCACGGTGATCGAGTCGGTCGCCGCCGCGACTTGCCGGACCAAGTCAATGCCCGCATTCGGATTGCTGTCCAGCTCAACGAGCAGCACATCGTGCTCGGTGAGCTTGGTCAGCGCATGGCGCTGAGAGACGTCCGGATAGATTGCGTACTCGCGCGTCACTTCGGCATTGCGCAGCGTGACCGCTTCGCATACCTGGCGGCGCAGGAGTTCATTCGGGCCGACGACGACAATGGACAAGTCGCTCATGATGGGTGTGGTTCTGCTCCTGTTAGAGGCTCACCTGTTTTCGGCTTCCAACTCGACGTTGCTGACCTGAGCGCCTCGGATCATCATGATCGAGACGGGCTCCGGCGCCGGCGGCGCGATGGGCGCGGGCGGCGGAGGAGGAGCGGGCCGAACCTGGGCCACAGGCCTTGGCGGAGGCGCTGCGCCAGCATAAAGCTCGCGGCGGCCTACCATCGGCAGATCCTTAGTAGTCAACTGCTCCTCGCTGTCGCTGTCGACGGCGTTGCGCAGGACGAGTTGGATGCGGCCTTCGCTCGCGGCCAAGATGACCTTGGCGGCATCCTCTGGCGTGCACAAGAACGTTACGACATTGACGCGTTGCGGCTTCCCTTCAGCATCGGGCTGAATGGATTGACCGGCGGCCAGTACCTGGACATCCTCCAGGATGGTTTGCGTGCGTTGCTCCTCGCCGCTGCCCGGGTTGCCCGTCAGCATGATGTCGACGTGAGTTCCGGCCACGACGAACCCAGCGACCGCGACGACTTCGTCAACGCGGATCGAGACAGCGCGCATGCCCTCGTCGATGACTGCGGAAAGGCCAGCTCCGGAACCTTCCAGGGCCAGCTTAGAGGTGAGGATCGGCTCTCCCTTAAAGACCGGGTAGATCAAGGGCCGGCCAATCAGCGCTTCTTTGTCCATTGCTGTGCCTGCGGGAAGGTCGCTGGTCGGCCAGTGAGTGACGGTCAAATCTTCTGCTGTCAATGGCGTGCCGATAGAGAGGTCGGCGGCCGCGATGACGACCTGTTGACCCTGCGCTTCGACGGGCGCCGCCGATGACAACTGGCGGTAGACCAAATAGCTGGCGGCTAGTGCCAAGACAAGCGCCAGAATGAATGTGAGTGCTAGCTGCGATTGCTTTGCGGGCATGATGTCCCCCCTAGAACGCTAAACGTATAGAAACGAGAAGAAAACTCCAGCCGCAATAGCCGGCCCATAGGGCATCGACAGCGCGGATGGATTGTCTAGACTGACGTGATAATTCTTTCGAATCCCATGCTGAGTCCAGCCTGTTACCACAGAAAATGCGCTTCGCAGGGCATAGACCAACTGGCCTTCCCGTGCTGCGAATAAAACCGCTAGGATGCCGCCCGCAAGGGCGGTGCCGAACAGTACATAAACCATTTGATAAAGACCCAGCCACATGCCGGCGGCAGCGAGCAATTTGCAATCGCCCATACCGAGCCCTCCGAGCAAGTAAATGGGGACGGTGGCCAGAAGCGCCAGCGCGACCGCCGCAAGGCTGTCCCACAGACCTCCGCGGCCTTCCATGGCCCAGCGGAGCAAAAAACCTGTGAGCAGACAGGGCCCGACGAGCCAGTTGGGGATGCGGTGCTCTCGGGCATCGATCACGGCTGCCGCAAGTACTACAACGGCCAACACGATGAAGCTGAGAGTCCGGTAATCCATAAGCAGCATTCTTCCGACCGCGATACGGAGGCAAGCCGCCGTCCCTCCGACGGCTTGCCTCGTGAGTCCAAATCCGCGCCTTAGAGGTACTGGTTAACGGTCTTGGAGATCTGGTTGAAGGCAGTGTTGATGCCGGTGGCCAGGTCGTTCATTCCGACGATGGCTGCGAAGGCGATCAAAGCTACGATCAGGGCGTACTCGACCAAGTCCTGACCTTTCTCATCTTTGAGACGGTCGAACTGCATGAGTAAACGAAGATAAAGGGCCTTAATGTCCATGGAAATTAGTCCTCCTGTAGAATGCCGCTCGACTCTCAACGGAGCGGACGGTCGTCCTACTAGGCACGCCATAGGCCAAACTTCCTAGAATGATCGTAAGGTCGCAAGCTGTTGGGGAGTAAGAAGATTTCCTAGTAAGATATGACCGTATACGGATACGGACATATGCAGTAAGTCCTACTATTCGTCTACAAATGTATTCACCGGTGTGCTTTTGGCGTGCCGGATGAGGCGCCGGAATAGGCAGCGGGATAGATCGTCTTGAAGCTGGAAATGGGGCCGGCGGCGCCGATCCGATCCTCCGTCAGCGTCTCATGGATGCCGGAAGTCGCCTTTACCACTGCCTGCAGGTACTCCACATTCTCGTCATCGCGAGGCATAGGCAAGAATAGGACCTGTTCGAAGGGCGCCAGGGAGTCAGGCGGAACGATCATGCGGCTGTCTTGATTGTGGGCCGTCAGCAAGCGAACCTGGCCGGCAACGCGTGTATCCGGGTAGGCAAAGATCCGGTACTCGGGCAGGTAGTAGCTGGCATGCCGAAATCCGTGGAAGTGTGCGTCCAAACCGATCAAGACGGTCGTCTTGGGATCGTACGTCGCTCGCACAAACTCGACGGTCCGGCCCCACTCGCGCTCGAACTCTAGGACGCTCCGGCGGCTGCAGTACATGGGGCCGCTGAGAAAGATCCAGGTATTCAGCGCTGCGATTGTTGCCAACGCGGGAACTCGCACTTGCGGCCAGCCGGGCGTTGGGCCAGTGCAAACCGCGCGTCCGAGCCAGGCGAAAAGGGGCGGGGTAAGGACCAACAGATAACCGCTGTTCACGTAGTTCAGATAGATAAAGGTGAAGAACAGCAGCCCTGGGATCAGCCACACCAGAAAGTAGAGGGAGCGCTCCACGTTTCTTTCAGTCCCGCGCGGTCCGCGGCCCCAGGTCGATACCAGGGAGACGACGCTGAACGAAAAAAAACCAAACGTCATGGCGAAGATGACAAGGATCGCCACGCTACGGGCAAACACGAGCCAAACGCCCCCTACCTCGGTGGAAGTGAAGGCCGTACGTTGACCAGCAACCGCGGTCCACAAGTCATAAAGACCCTGAAAGTAGGCGGCGGGCCCTCCTGACTCAACAGCCATCGGCGCAAACCAAGCAATGCAGGTCAGCGCCAGAGCGCCGACGGCCTTGGCAACAGTGGCTTTCGATTTCCCGCTCAGCGAGAACAGCCACAGCGGGCCGAGGAAGAGGCACGACGACTGCCGAAACCCGATACAGAGTCCTAGTGCGACGGCGCTGATAAGCGAGCGATCGCGTTTGCCGCTATAGGTCTGCCAACAAAGCCAACCGACCAGGGCAGAGAAGAAGCCTTCGACGACGTAGACCAGCGCCACCGTTCCGTGAAACCAATAGAGAGGAGAGAAAACGAAGATGAAACCGGCTGCAAAGGCGGCGTTGCGGTCATACAAGTCTTCGGTTAGCCGATGAATCGCGATGACCGCTAGACAGCTAAACACAACGCTGATTGCCACCAGGGCGTCGTTCGCGTCCGGCAAGGCCAGGGAGAACAGGCGCCCCAACAAGACGTATAGGTAGTAGCCGGGCGCATGCGGCTGGAATACCGTGACGTCGAAGCGCTCCATCCCCGTGGCGAAGTTCACCGAGTCGAGGTCGTACAGCAACTTGCTGCGGAAAGGGATGCGGGTCAGCAATACAGCCGCTGTGAGCAGGCCATACTGGCCGATGCGGCTGCTCGGAATGCCGGTCACGCTGACCTCGCAGGGTAGTCGCGCGCCTCGGCCTTGCGAAACGCGAAGAAGCCTATGATCGCCAGTCCCAGCGCCACATAGGCAAATGGATAAGCGACGTGACTGATGAGCACGGTCAGGACCGGCCAGGGCAGAAGAGCCGCCCCTATGAGTAGGCTGGACCCAGCGAAGCCGGCGGCGATTGCGAACGACGACGCGTCCTGTAGATAGGCATGCGGGCTCAAAAGCACGGATCCGACGATAGCGATTGGCACGGCGTGCTCAATGGCTCGCGATCGGCAGGCCCGAACCAACGCGATGCCGATGGCGATCGCGAGGAGGATGGTCAATGCCATGCTCGTCTGAAGGCCGAGCGCCCGCAATGTTGCCATGCTCTCCGGCCCGTAGTCCGTGGTGTTAGCGGCCAGCAGTTCTCGCCATTCCGCCAGCCCGCTGGGACCGACCATGAGGAACGAGATCGCTGCCAGAACAAGCCCGCTGCCGACAAACCAATATGCCGCGATCCTTTTGTTGCAGAAAAAGAATGCGACCGGAACGAGCCAAACCAGATGGGGTTTGATCAAACACAGCGACAGCAGCACGCCCGCCAGCCTTTCGTTCCCTCGCATTATCGAGACGACGCTGTAGGCCAGCGCCCCGGCAAGCAGGATTGTGTCCTGACCAAACTGAACGCTCCATAGGAAAGGCGGGTAGCAAAGCAGCCACGGCCGGAAACCGCGCAAAGCGGGAAACCAGACCGGCAGCTTCCACGTGAGCAGGAGAATTCCCAGGAGATTTACGCCGATGACCAGCTTCTCAACGGCTCTATAAGGCAACTGCGCCGCGATCGCCCACGGCAGGGCTCCGAACGCTGGCCGGTTGTAGTAGTGCATGCGACTGATCGGCTTTCCGGTCGCCGCCAGCTCTCGCTCCAAAGGCAGGTAGGCCTCCTCGCTATAGATATCGCCTGGTTGGCCTGCCGCGACGAGTTGTCCAGCGAAATAGAATTGCTCTAAGTCGGGCGGCGTAGGCGGCAGCGAGGAGAGCGGGAGGTAGGCGAACAGGCCAGCGACGATCCAGCTCAATGCTGTTAGGAGGCGACGTTCCGCGGGAGAAGCCATTTCTGTCTACCTGGAGTTGAAGCGCCTCGTTGTTGCGCTCTCTTCATTGCGTCCGCGATCTCCCTCGGCGGCGCCTCTCGTGAATACAACGGCGACATCGTCCGCGTAGGTCCTATTCCAGTTGGGCAGCAATGCAATGGCGCGGCCAACCTGAGAATCGGCGGCGAGAACGCAGTAGTCGATTTCGTACCTGTCGAGGAGCTTGTTCGGCGGCTCTTGCAGGGTGTGCCAGCGCATGTAGTCGCCCAGGACCCCTGTCCAATCAAAGATGTCGGTTCGTCCGTCGATGAATACCTTGCGGTCGGGCGCAGCCCAGATGAAATAGCCCCCCCAGACGTACTCATTGAGCATGTTGCCGCGCACGCCGCTCTGCTTGAGATGGGCGATCGCCCCGGTCGGGAATGCTTGGTCGATCTGCGACTGGAGCGTTGTATTCGAAGGGAATCCGCGCCAGATCAGCAGCAACGCGGCTGCCATGAGCGCGGCATTGATCTTCGGATGGTCTTGGCTGGCCCGGTAGCCTCGCCACGACGTGGCCAACAACCGGCATACGATAGGCGCGACGAGGATTCCGAAGACGAAAACCATGCGGCTGTGATGGACGGCCAGGTAAGAGCCCATGAGCGCCAAGGCGATTTCCTCCAGCCGAACTCTCTTCGCTAGAGTCAACGCTGCCAGCACCACAACCGCCACGATGACGAAAACGCCCATGCCGCGCGGTTCTTGAAAATTCAGCGGCTGCCACTCGGCAATGTTGGCAAGGTTGTCGCCCTGCGCGAAGAATAGGTTGAGCGGGTAGACCGCCAGCTCCCAGCCGACCGGATTGATCAGCAAGGCTAGGCCGGAAGCCACCAGGACGAAGCGAAATACGCGCAGCTTCTCAGCTGGCCAACGCGTCGACTCGATCAGACCCCACTCCAAGTCGATATGGGCGGCGGCCAAAATTGCCGCCAGAACTGCCAAGCCCAGCGCAAACGAACCGTGGCAGTTCACCCAAACCGCGAAGAGCGGCGGCAGGCCCCACAACCACTGGGCGCTTCTAGTTCGCCCGAGATGTACGAGGCCAAGCAGCGCGACGAGGAAAATGTGACCGAGGAGTAGCGGCCGGACAGCGAGGGAGATCGTGCCGAAAAACCAACCAATCAGGCCTCCAATCAGCGCAACTTTCGCATTGCCCGAGTAAGCGGAGCACAGCAAATACAAACCGCCCAGCAAGACCGACCCGGTCAAGCCGAGCCACAGCATCAAACCGGGGAGTCCGCCCCAGCGGTAAGCCAGGTAGATCGCCGTTTCCGGGAGCCACTCGTGCGGAATCCAGGCATGGTTGTTGGTGGTGTAGGAGAACTCGTCGGTTCGCGGCAAATCGTGGGTCTGAACGATCTGCTCGCCGACCTTCATGTGCCACCACATGTCGGGATCGTGAATGCGGTTTCTTGCGGACCAAAACGCTACAAAGCTCAGTAGCACGACGATCATCACGGGCAATGAGCAGGCCCGCCGCCAAAAGCCGATCGACTCCAGACGGAGATCAACTGGCCCGTACGGTCTTTCGTCCGCTATCATCGGCCGCCCCATCGCCGTTATCACTGGAAACTGATCGGCTCAACAGGCGGTGCAAATACGCACGCGTGATGCCGAGGCGCGCGGCGGCGAGGGTTTTATTGCCGTCCGCCGCTTGCAGTGCGTCGTGGATCAGGTTCAATTTAAACTGCCGAACTTGGTCCTCAAACGACCCGTTAAGCTGCGGCACGGGGCCAAAGCGCGGCGGCTCGGTCACGAAGGATGCGCTAACCGCTGCCCGCGAAACCTTGCCGTCTTCTGCCAGAATCACCGCTCGCTGCAGTACGTTTTCAAGCTCGCGAACGTTGCCGGGCCAATCGTAGCGAATCAGCTCGGCTAGTCCGTCAGAGGTGATATGCGATTCCGGCTTGCCGAATGACGTCCCGAACTTCGCGGTGAAGTGCCGCGCGAGCAAGGGTATGTCCTCTTTCCTCTGACGCAATGGGGGGATATCAATCTTGACGACTTGAACCCGATAGTAGAGATCCTCTCGGAACTCGCCCGACTTGACCATGGATTCGAGGTCTCGGTGAGTTGCGAAGAGCACGCGGGCGTCGAGCCGCTGTGTCTTCTTGCCGCCGACGCGGGTAAACTCTCTTTCCTGCAGGACCCGCAACAGCTTTACTTGCGTCGTGAGCGGGAGTTCGCCCACTTCGTCCAGAAAGATCGTGCCGGAACCGACGCGCTCGAAACAGCCTTCCCGACTCCCGGATGCGCCAGTGAACGAGCCGCGTTCATGTCCGAAGAGTTCCGATTCCAGTAGGGTCTCGGGGATCGCGCTGAACGCCACGGGGACGAAAGGCTGGTCTGTCCGCGATCCCAAATTGTGGATCGCCGAGGCGACGAGTTCTTTGCCTGTTCCGCTCTCTCCGCGGATTACAACATTCGCGTCAATGTTGGCGACGCGCTTGATCATGTCGTAGACCTTATGCATCGCCGCGCTATCGCCGATAAGCCGATCGCACCGCCCCTGCTCTTTCGGCGCCTGAACGCTGTGAAGATCGCGCGTCAACCGCCGATGCTGTTTCGCCCGGTGAACGACAAGCTTCAATTCGCCCAGGTGAGGGGGTTTGCGGAAATAGTCGTAGGCGCCCTGCGCGACGAGGTCCATCGCGTAGGAACGGCGCTCATCATGCACCATCACTACGACCGGCACTCCTCGATCATCGCTGTGCCGTTGGAATTCTTTGAGCTCTTCGCCCGAGGCGTCATCGTCGTCCAAGTCGACGATTGCCACATCCACATCGACTTCGTCGAGCAGCTCTTCCGCGATGGACCGCTCCGCCTGAGCGATGACTTCGAACTCTCCGCTGAGCGAAGCGCTTAGAGCCTGACGCATCCGCAGGTCTTTCGACAGCACCAGAAGTCTAGTGTTCTCTTTCAAGGCAAGTAGTAGCCCGTGAGTATGGTTCACCGACAGCCAACGTACACGCCTATGCGCTTACGTTGTCGAACTGTGTACTTGTGGCGACAGCACCTATTCTGAACGTTTACGTGCTCGAATCCAATAGAGCGTGAGTCACAATTGTGCGCTGGTACCAGTGGAACTTCGGAGGCTGCGGTACCGGTACTTCCTGCCAACGCCTCAATAGCGCGCGGCGTCGATGATGGACCAAAGGTGGATCACCCACCCGAGCCAGAACCACCAAAGCACTGCGGCGAGCACGAACTGCAGGGCGGCCATGAGAACTCGTCCCTGGACCAGTTGGCCGAGACCTGGGATGAAGAAGCTGCACACGGCGGCAATGACATTACCGGTCGAACCTTGTCGTGGCATGGCAATTAGTTTACGCGCTGCTTAGGCCAGCGGTTCCGCAATGTCGACGCAAATCGGGTCGTGGTCAGACAGCGGCGGGTGGCGGCCCTCCCGGTACTGGTGCAAGACCCTGGGGTTTTGGGCCGCCAAGCCCTTCACCGCGAACCAATCAATCTTCAGCGGGCACTGGCCGTCGTGGTCCCGTAGGGCCCAGCGAATGAAGGCGAAGCACCAAGCCGGGACCCACTCCCGCAGGTTCTTATGTGTTTTCGCGTCGTCCACATCGTAGGACGTCGTTCGCTCGCCAATTGAGTTGGCGGACCGATAGTCGAAACCATTCGCCTCAAGTAAATTAAACAGTTTTGAC
>CAZYOX010000142.1:0-10417 GCA_964649285.1 uncultured Bryobacterales bacterium
ACGCACGCGGAAGGCAGATGCTCCATCACGTCCGTGCAATCGCCGCAGGTGACGGAGCCTAGCATTTGGGACAGCAGGCGGCTCATGGCTGCCCCCTCGCGTTGGCTGCTTTGTGCAAACGAATCGCGGCTTTTAGGTCCTCGGAGGCGTCATCGAAGAGCACAAGGGTTCCCCACGCGGCGAAGTAACTGCCCGCGATGAGATAGCCCGCAGCGTCGTTTAGGATGACTTGCAGCCTGTCGATGGCATGGCGGGCGGCGTCGGCGGTGGCCTGCCGGTAAGGGTCTGGGTGGGAGTCTTGCCGCTGGCTATCGTTGTCGAGGCGGAAATGGCGGATGCGGGCGCGGTGGTCGCAAGCGTTGCAGAGCGCTTCGGATTGGTCGTCCCATTCCTGGTCGCCGATGGCGGCCAACGTCGGGTCGGTGCCGTCGGGGCACAGGCGCACCCAGACGCAGGCGCAGATATCGATTTCGTCGTCCGCGCCGCAGTGCGGACAGGCGATTTGCCAGTTTTGTGTGACGGATGTTTTCATCGCGTTAGATCCTTTCTTGGTTGGTTGTTCCTCGTTCATGCGAAGGCAAAGGGCCGGGCGGAAAAGCCGGGCTGTCACACGGCCCACACGGGCCTTCGCCCTGACGGGGCTTCGGCCCGCAGGCGGGGGCTGGCGCGGGCAGTGCCGTTGACAGACCGGCGCGCCCGCCCAAACTCGCATGATGAAAGAGGGCAACCGGCGTAAGGAAAATGGGAGCAGGTGGGCTAACGGCTGGAGCGGCAGGACTCGTCTGGCACGTCCCATGCGGCGGCGTTAACGGGTTGTTAACCGGGGCGGGGGCATGATGGTTGTATATGGAAAATCTTTCAACCCTGGGGTAGGAAGGCATGACGGGCCCTCACTATGTCGGCCTTGAAGAGGCAAGGCAGATCCTCGCGCAGATGGGCGTTGAGCTCAACGCGCGGCAGATGAAGCGGGCAGCGGACAAGGATGCGCAAGGGCGGCGCAAGCTGCCCTTTTTCATTGATCCGATCGAAGGCACGCTCAAGATCGAACGCCAGGCGCTCGTCAACGCCTACATGAAACGGCAGGTGCAGGCGGAGCGGAGTTGCAGGCCGTGAGAATTTCCTTGCGAGGCGATTCGGAGGTGTGCACTATGGCCGGGCGATGACGGACATCAGGAAAAGAACGGGCAGCAAGGGTGTCACCTATCAGGTGCGCTACGCGAGCAGGGCGGCGAAATCGGGCTATGCCTACAAGTCCTTCGCGACCCTGAAGGAAGCGCGCGCGTTCGTGGAGAGCGGTGAGGCGTCACAGATCTCGCGTCACATCGACTCGGAAGTCCGGACTGTCGAGCAGGGCGTCCAGAAGTGGCTCGATATTTGCGAAAAGGAAGGGCGCAATGGTCGGGAGCCTGTTACGCGCTACACGCTGGATAACTATGAATACCGTGCGAAGATCATCAACTCGTATTCATGGGAGAAGGATCTTCAGGATCTGAGCAAGCCTGACGTTATCAAGTTTCGCTCCTGGCTCTTGGCAAACCATAGCCGGGATGTTGCGCACAAAGCCCTGACATCCTTTCATTCGATGGTGCTGGAGCTTATCAGCCGGGGAAATCTACCGCATGATGTGGCTGCCGGCGTAACCGTGGCAGCAGCGTCTCGGTATGATGCGCCGGTGACGATACCGTCAGAGCAGGAAATTCAGGGTTTGCTGAGTGCCGCAGACCGGCTGGCAAATTCGCGAAACGCCCAGATCGAGAGAACGTGGAGAAAGTATCGGCCTATGCTGTATCTGGCCGTAGACTCAGGGATGCGTCCCCAGGAGTATCTTGTCCTTGGCCACAGCGCACTGAAGGAAACGGGTGTCGAGGTGGATCGCGCCTTGGAGGGCGGAGGTATGGAGATCACGGTCACCAAGACGAAAGCCGGGCGGCGTTTCATTGACTTAAGTTCGGAAACACTTGCCATAGTGCGCCACTACGCCGAGCATCATTCTGTTGAGAACGATCACGACCTGATCTTCGCTACGAGTAACGGGCAGTGGCAGAGTATACGGAACTGGCGTCGGCGGGGTTTCGAACGTGCGTGCGAAGAGGCTGGACTCATGACAAGGGAGAAGGTCGGAAAGAGGATAGTGGAGCGACCAAAATACAGGCCTTATGATCTTCGTCACTTCTACGCCTCAATGCTGATCGACCAGCGAGTAAATCTGAAGCGCATTCAAACACTGATGGGGCATCGAAACATCCAGACAACACTGAATGTCTATGGCCATCTGATCGAGCGCGCCGAGGCAGCGGCGGAACCCCGAACCAGCGTACTGACATGCATGCAACGGCCTTCATGTGGCGAATCTGTGGCAAAAAGTGAGCAAAGCACTGTCGTGTAATGCGTTTACATTGCATGGGGTGCAAGGGGTCGGAGGTTCGAATCCTCTCGCTCCGACCATAAATAAATCAAAGACTTAGCGGAAGACTACGGAAAGAAAACGGCCCTTCGGGGCCGTTTCTGCCACAAGGAGGAGCCCTTCTGAAACCCGCAGAATTCCGTGGTTTTCCATTTCGGTCCGCTTGGGTCTGTGGCAAGTTTGTGGCAAGTTTGTCGCCCTCACCACCGGGTGCTCGTCCGATTCGGGCGTGGGCAGAGACGTCAGCGCATGGCGCTGCAAGGGCAAGGACCGGCCCGGCGGGATGGTGCCATCCCCTTCGCCGAAGCGGGATCATGGTGACCCGCTGTTCTTTCGGCTTCGGAGCCGGGCCAGAACAAGAACCGCATACCGGTGTCTCAGGAAGGATCTGTTACCCATGTGTCCGGGTCGGACCCTCCAGGCAACGAATCTTGAAGGGACTCCGTGGATGCCCTGGCGGTTCGGGTGCCGCGTCCGCTGCGGGCGATAGAAGGCAGCGTGCGCTGCCCAAAATGAGGGCCTTCGCGGGATGGTGCCATCCCTTCGCGCCGAAGCGGGGTCATCGTGCCCCGCCTGTTGATTCGGCTCGTTTGCTGCGTCCAGTGAAAAAGGTTGGTGCTGGAGGTGGGGGTCGAACCCACATGACCGTAAGGTCGCGGGATTTTGAGTCCCGTGCGTCTGCCAATTCCGCCACTCCAGCCGGGTCAGGGAACGTGCACGGACGCGTCCGGCACAAGACCATCTTAAGCTGTCGGAAGACGTTATGCCAACTGGTCGCCCGTCTGGCCGGGACGCGTCTCCCCGGCAGCTTTTTTCTGCGCTTTTTTCTTCCTGATGTTGACGGCGGCGGCGTCGATCTGGGTCTTGATGTGGGAGGCGTAGTACTTCTCGATCATCTCGACGCTGGTGCGGCAGTTCTTGGCGATCTGGTAGATGTCGGCGCCCTCCATCAGGCGCATGGAGATGTAGGTATGGCGCAGGCTGTAGGCTGTGCGCGGCTGGCCCTCGCGGTCGGTCTTCAGGCCCTCTTCGGCCAGGATGGTGTTAAACAGCTCGCGGTGCGTCTTCGGAAAGATCAGGTCGGTCGGGTGCGCCTCCTGACCCTTGGTCTGCTTGCGCGCAGCGTTGCGAGCCTCAAGGCGCTCAAACGGGCGGACCGCGCCGGGCATGCTCTTGCACCAGCCGGTGCCGCGCTTGCCGCGCACCTCGATCTCCAGGATCTTGCCGTCCACCGCGTCGTCCTCGGCGATGGTCACGTCGCGGAACTGGAGACGGGCTGCTTCGTCCGGGCGCAGGCCGGTGTTGGCCATGAAGAGCACGTAATCATGGAGCTGCTCGGACTCCCACTTGTAGCGGGGATTCTTCGGGTGACTGGCGCGGCGGCGCGTCGCCTCGTAGAGCTGCTTGTACTCGTCCGGCGAGAACCACGCCCGGTGAGAAATCTTGCCCGATGATTTGTAGGGCTGGGAGAGGTCGGGCAGCCGGTCGAGCCAGCCATGGCGCACGGCGGTCTTGAGGGTTTGGCGCAGCGCGACGATTTCCTGGTGGAGCGTGCTGCGGGCCGGGGGCTTGCCGCGTTCCTTCTTCGCCTGCTCGTAGCGGTGGATACGGTAGTCCTGCACCTTGCCGGGCGTGATTTCAGACAGGCCCATGTCGCCGAAGAACGGGATCAGGTGGATTTTGAGGCGCAGGCTTTGGAGAGCGACGTACTTGGCGTTGCGCTGCCCTTGCGTGATGATCTCGTATTCGTGTTCGAATTGCGCGGCGGCTTCGCGGAACGTCTTCTCGTTGCGAAGCAGCCCGTCGCGGGCCTTGCCGCGCAGGGTGAGATACCAGTCTTCGGCGAAGTCCTTGGCCTTGGCGAGGCTCTCTTCCTTGGTGGAGACGCGGCGGTTCTTGCCGGCGAGATAGGTGGCAGCCTGCCAGCGGCTTGAGTTGTCGCGCCGGTAAACATGGACCTTGCCGCCGAGGATGGTGTGCTTCTCTGGCATGGCCGGTTTCGCGCCGAAAGGGCGAAACTGTGCAACACATGTGCAAGTATACCAGAGGTCTGCTGGATCGGGTTATCTGACTGAATATTCTGGAGTTAGATCCATCACGATCTATGGCTTATATGATTTTGAGTCCGGTGCGTCTGCCAATTCCGCCACTCCAGCAGCGTTGAAAACAAACTACTTAGAGGCTACTGCTTGAATCCCGATTTCCCTCGATGGGGAGATTTGAGGGGACTCTGTTTCGCCTAACGCTGGCAGTCTCCCGACCGCTTCGCGTTTGTAGTCCATCGAAAGATGAGTGTACCGCAGAGTCATACTCGGAGTCCTGTGGCCCATCAGATCCATGCGGCCCTCCGCAATGACCCCTTGCATCGCTAGCCAACTGCCGTAGGTGTGGCGGAGATCGTGGAACCGAAAGCCGGTGATTCCCGCCCGCTCGAGAGCGTTCTCGAATGCTGTTCGCCATGACCTCCACGGCTTGCCGTAACGGCTCAAGAATACCGGGTCGGCTGGCGCTGGGGATCGCTGCTTCTGCAACTCCAACAGCGCTGCGTACAGGTCGTCCGTCATCGGGACTGATCGCGTGTCGTGATTCTTGGCGTAGGCGCTCTCGACCGTGATGGAGCGGTTCTCCATGTCCACCGCGGCCCACGTGAGCGACGACAGTTCCGATTTGCGCAGGCCGGTGTGAAGCGCGGCAAGTACGACCAAGCGGAGATCGGAAGCGCAGGACGCGAGCAGCGTTTGCGCTTCCGCATGGCTCAGGTAACGGGTTCGTCCGTTGTCCTCGCGGAACAGCTTCACGCTTGTGAGCGGGTTCGCCTTCGCGAGCTTCCATTCGACGGCCTTGGCAAACAGGTGCTTCAACATCACGACCTCACGGTTGATCGTTGCGTCCGCCCGGCCCTCCTTCTTGCGCTTTAACTTGAAGGCCTCGACGGTGAACGCTCCGATCTGGGAAAGCCGCTTGCCGGCGAAGTACGCAAGCAAAGCCACCGAGGACGTCTGGTGACGTTCGTAAGACCGCGGCCGGCTGTGAGCCTTGTACCAATCGAGATAGCGTGCGCAGGCCTTTTCAAAGAGCGGATCCTCGACCTTACGGCCGACCTCTAGGCGCCCTTCCGCCGCGGCCGCCTTGCGCCTCGCGGCCGTTTCCTTCGCAACCGTGCGGGAGACCGGGCCGATGTTCTCGCGGTAGCGTTGACCGCGAAAGACGAACTCGACGATCCACGCTTCGCCAACTTGATAGAGGTTCTTAGGGTTCTGCGTCTTCTTCACTTTTTGTCTCCCGGTTCGATGCGTGTGCTGTCCGCGAAGAGAATGCCCTTCGGTCTGACTTCTTGCTCTTGTCCCGCTGGTTCGAATCGCTGCTGGGTAAGCGGCTCCGCCAACACAGCAATCTCCCTACGAAGCTCGTCGGTCTCCCTGCGAAGCTCGTCGATCTCGCGTTGCTTCCGCGAGAGTCGCTCCCGCGTTTCAGAGAGTCCCTTTTCCTCTGCGGCAATCTCGCGGCCCCATAGCGATGTCTCGATCGGGCCTAGACCTGTCACGTAGGCCAGCACGTACAGGCGAGGCGGCATTGCCCAAAGGAAGGGTATTTCCGGCTGATCATTCTCTGCCATTTCTACCAGGGCCCGCAGGACTTGTTCGGGGATCTCGATGTCTTGCCGCCCCCCTATGGCTTGTTCGATCTGACGGATCTGCCGCAATGGCTCCTCGATGGAGGCCCCTTGCTCCCAAAGCCGTTGGATGAGGACGGCCTCACACCAGCGGATACCTTCCGGTATATCTATCTGTTCAAAAATTGACCATCGTACGGCCAGGCGCAGGCGATCGAGCCTGGGCATCATGGGCGCTGATCTCGTTACTTGCCAGAATCGACGCAGCAACATCGCCGGCACGCGGTCACGCAGTTCTGGCTCTAACTCCCTTATCAGCTCGAAGCAAGTTTCAGATTCTTCCCACGGCACAGTCCCCGCTTCCATGGATTCCGGCCAACGGAAATACTTGTAGCGATCGACCACGGACGGATCGCGATTGAGTTGATCTTTGAACCTCTTGCGCTCTCGTTGGATCACCCGAAGGCTGGGAACGGCTTTAACTTCCAATCGCACCTGTTCAGGCAGATCCCTCTCGACCCGTCGTAGTTCGATCTCGATTCGTTCCGCTGACCAGTCGGGGTGATTAGAGATGCAGCGCTCAATCTCAGCTATCCAGAAGGCGTTCGTTTTCTCGGCCATCAGATCTCCGGTTCACTGGCGCGCTGTCGCGTAAAACGAAAACAGATATCATCGTTGCGCCTACAAAAGTGGTGTATTCTGCCAGTGAACACGAGGCCAGGATACAGCATCCAGGAGGCCAGCGCAAATGAAATCTGTGACCGGCGAATTGTTGACTACCAGCAGGGCCGCTCTCGCCTTGGGCGTGGCAAGGGAAACGGTGGTCCTTTGGGAGGGCAAGGGAATCCTGCCGGCGCTCAGGACGACCAATGGCCAGCGACTTTTCCTGTCGGCGGACGTGGCCAGACTCAAGGAAGAGCGGCAGAGAAGCACAGAAGGTGGTGGCGTCCAGTGAAGACCGGTCGAACCACCTGCAACATCTCGCGTGCCCGAGAGATTCTCGGCGCGAAGACCGACGCGGCGGTTTATCAGCTCGTCGCTCGCCGTCAGGTGCCTTACCGAAAACTGGGGCGCCGCTTGGCGTTTTTTGAAGACGAACTCATCGCGTTCATCGACCAATGTCCCGGGGTGCGACCCGATGAAGCCATGCATGCTCGGGAGGCGTCCCGATGATGGCGCTCACGCAAGAACAGCGACAGTCGGAGCTGCTACGGCTCCGCGACAGCGTCATTGCGGACTGTCGAGGGCGCGGGGAATCCGAATCCCTCGACCATCGTCTAAGACTAGCGGCGACTCTGGAGCATTGCGCGGCCAATCTGGGCGGCACGTCGAGCCTCCGCGAATCGGCACAGCCTCGGGAGGCCCTCCAATGATCGCCAGTGCCAGGGAGTCGCTCCAGCGGCAACGCAACAGGCTTGTCGTCGAGCGCAACCGGCTCTACGACGTCGAGGCGACGATCAGCGCCGCCGGCCGCTCCTTGATACGGACGGCAGACGATGCGAGTAGCGAGGCTGTCTTCGACGTTCTTCTGCGAGACGCGGAGGGTGTGCGCCTCCGCACCGCGGCGCTCCAGCAGCGGATCGACCGCATAGACCAACTCAGGGGGGCTGCGTAGTGGGCAGGCTGTCCCATCTCTGGCACCACAGCACGTGGCTGTCGAGCGAGACGCGGCACTCCATGACGGCTGCGCAACGCGGCGTCTACCGTGATGCGCTAGACCTCTGCTATGCCGAGGGCTCGATACCGGCTGACGAGCCGACGCTGATGCGGCTCTTGGCCATCACGCTCGAAGAGTTTGCCGAGACGTGGCCCACCGTCCGGGACAAGTTTGAAGCTCATCCCGAGAAGACGAATCGGCTCATCAATCGGAAGGCCGCCGAGGTGCTGGGCGAGCAAGAACGGTACTCCCAAAAGCAGTCCGCGAACGCACATAAGCGATGGGACAGCAAGCGCAAAGCGACCGCAGAGGCTTCGCAATGCGATGGCATAAATCTGGCAATGCCCAAAAGATCTTCTAAAGAAGATCTTGCTCATCATTCGATGAGCAAATGGGGAGAGTTCTTTGAGCAATGGTGGGCACTCTACCCACGCAAGATTGCCAAGACCGATGCTCAGAAGGCCTACCAGCAACTCGTCGTCGAGGGGAAAGTTAAACCCGATCAACGAGCGGACCTGAATCACTTCCCGAACTTCGCGGATAGGCACGCAGAACTGGTCACGGCAACGAAGCGATGGGCGCGGATGGAGTTCGGCAGGCGGGAAGCGGACAAGATCCCGTACCCGGCGACGTATCTTCGGCGGCTTGATTGGCTCTCGGCGCCGGAACTGTCTAGGCATACACCGCCGCCGATCCAAATGTCCTGGGAGAGCGATGAGACCTATCAGGCGCGCATCGCGGGAGGCGTCAATTGAACGCGATCGACGACCTCAAGCGCCTTGCCGGCCTCGAGCCTTACCGCCGCTACCTCGACATGAAGCCGCAAGGCGACGACACGCACAAGGCGCTTTGCCCCTGGCACAACGACAGCAGCCCTTCGCTGGTGATTTACGCCGACGCGCACCACCACTGCTTTGCCTGCGGAGCTCACGGCGATGCACTGGACCTGATACAGCAACTCGACCGATGCGAACTCGACCAAGCGAAGCAGCGTCTCGAGGAGATTGCCGGCTTCACTCCTCAGGCCATCAAGGAACCAGGCGAACCCGTTGCGGTCTATCCCTACCGCAACGAAAAGGGAGTTCTCTTGTTCGAGGTTCTCCGGTACAAGCCGAAGACGTTTCGCCAGCGCAGGCCCGACGGAGACGGAGGGTGGACGTGGAAGCTTGGCGACGTGCGCAGGCCTCTTTACCGGCTCTCGGAAGTTCTCAAGACCTTCGTCGTCTGGTTTGTCGAGGGCGAAAAGGACGCCGACAACTGCAAACGGCAGGGTCTCACGGCAACGACAACTGCAGGCGGCGCCAATGCCCCTTGGCTGAGCGAATACAACGATGCACTGACAGGCAAGACGGTTTACATCATCCCCGACAACGACGAGCCCGGACGCAAGCGTGCACAGCGCGTCCACGACCAATTGAAGGGCGCCGCTGACGAAGTTCTCATCGTTCCGTTACCCGACCAGTTCAAGGATGTCTCTGATTACTTCGCGGCAGGCTATTCGGCGGAAGATCTGCGGGCGCTGATCGGGCCCGCAAGAGAGCGCGCCAAGCAAGCACCAGCGAAGTGGTGGCATGGACTACCGATCTTGGCAGCGCTCACGTCTCCGCCCGTTCGCTTCCTCGTCCCGAACCTGCTGCCCGACGGCGGGCTGGTGATGATCGTCGGCAAGCCCGGAGCATTCAAGTCGTTCCTGGCGCTGGACCTCTGTAGAGCCGTCTCGACGGGGGCATCATTCGCTGGCCTGGTGAAGTCTGAGGCGCGACCGGTTCTCTATCTCGACGCGGAGAACAGTTTGCCCATCATCGTCTCGCGGCGAGAATTCCTAGCGATTCCCAGCACGCTGAACTTTCGCTACTGGGGCCGCTTCTCCGGCCGTCCGTTCCCGGCGCTCAATGACCCCGATCTTCGCGACTTCGCGGCGCAGGAGAAGCCGCTACTTGTCGTCGATTCTTTCATCCGTTTCCACCACGGGTCGGAAAACGACAACGCGGAAGTCGCGGCAACCATGGCGCATTTCCTCGACCTCGCGCGCCTGGGCGCAACCGTCCTGCTGCTCCACCACGCCGGCAAGGACCGCGAGAAGGTCTACCGCGGAGCAATGGAACTAGAAGCCGCTCCCGATCTTTGCTTTCGTGTCGAGCGCACCGGCGAACGCGACATCAGGCTTGCGGCCTTCAAGAATCGGTACGGCCAAGAACGAGCGCACGATCTGCGGCTTTCGGAATTCGGATTTGAGTGGCTCGCAGGGACGCAAGAGGTGGAACCGTGGGCAGCAGGAGAGGAGGGGTAACGAATGGCAGGAAGACCGCAGTTAGCGCAAATGATCCGAGACATCGAGGAGCAAGGCGGCGAAGACGCTCTCATCGCAGAGATTGAATCCGGCAAGACAATCGCCGATCTGGCTAGGAGTTTGGGCGTGAGTAGGGCCGCTCTGAGCAACTGGCTGAATAGGACTTCAGAGACCAAACAGCGCATCGCACGCGCGCGGGAAACGGCGTCTCACGCCTTAGCAGAAGAGGCGCTGGAGCTTTCCAACACGGCCACGAACGCTAACGAGAAGGCCCGACGACTCCAGGTGTCCACGCGACAGTGGCTCGCCGGCAAGTGGAATAGACCGGAATACGGCGAATCGCCGTTGGTGAACATCGGGATCAGCGCCGATCAGCTCATGCTCTCTGCCCTGCAGAAGCCCCTGCCTCCAAGGCCTGCTCACTTGCTAGTCGGTGACGATGCGGGGGAAGGA
>CAZYOX010000143.1:0-10365 GCA_964649285.1 uncultured Bryobacterales bacterium
CCGACGATTGTTTGACCTGCCACATGCCAAAACGGCGCACCGAGGATGTGATTCATGTCGTGATGACCGATCACTACATCCAACGCCACAAGCCGACCCGAGATCTCCTGGCGCCGCTTGAAGAGAAACGAGAGACGTATGTGGGCGACGTGCGGCCCTACTATCCGTCCGAGTTCCCGTCCACGGAAATGGACGAACTCTATCTTGCCGTGGCGCAAGTCAAGCACAACAGCAATCTAGAGAAGGGCATCCCTCAATTGAAAGAAGCGATCGAGAAGCGCAAGCCGCAAAGGGCGGAGTTCTACTTTGAGCTCGCTAACGCATATGCCGACAGCAGCCGCCTTGAGGAGGCTCTTCCGTTCTATCAGCAAGCTCTACAGCGCGATCCGGACTTTTGGCCCGCCCTGCATCGTCTTGGGCTCACGCTCGCGCAATTGGGCAGTCTTGAGCAGAGTGCAACTGCGCTAGAGCGGGCGCGCAAGCTGGCTCCAACAATGGCGACCGTCTCCAACGATCTCGGATTGACTTACTTGAGGCAAGGCCGCCTTGAAGACGCCACGCGAATATTTCGTGAGGCGGCGGCAGTCGACCCCGATTTGCCGGACGCTTACAGCAATCTCGGCGGGGTGCTGCATCAGCTAGGTGATACCCCCGGCGCCGAACTGGCCTTTCGCGAGGCGATTCGACACCAGCCCGATTCGGCCGCCGCTCACGACAATCTTGCGATGCTTCTCGTCGCCAAGGGAGATTTTGCCCAAGCCGAGCATCATTTTCTCAAGTCCATTGAGGCTGATGAACGATTTGCGCCGGCGCGTCTTGACTACGGGCGCGCTTTACTGCAGCAGGATCGCCCCTCGGAGGCGTTCGAGCAGCTGAAACTTGCCGTGGATCTCGATCCGCAATCGGCTCAAGCCAATACGGCTCTCGGCGATGTGCTGTTGATGCAAGGCGCTGTAGGCCGAGCGGTATCCTCTTATCGGCGTGCTGCATCGCTTCAGCCCGATAATGTCGAAGCGTTGGTCGGTTTGGGGATCGCTCTATTGGAACAAGGGAAGGTCGCCGAGGCCCGGCAGCCTTTGGAAGCTGCGTTGGTGGTCAGACCGAACGCGATGGAAGCGCATTTTCACTTAGGACGCGCACTGGCGATGGAGGGTTTGCCGGCGGAAGCGAATCAACATCTGCGCCAAGCTGCGTCCAGCTCGACGCAGGCCATCCGCCAAGCGGCATTGGAGCTGCTCGATTCTCTCAACCGCGGAACGGGCTCGCAATGACTGGCCATCCGCCATATCGGCCTTCCTTCCTGATCGCCGCAGTAGTCTTCACCTGCATGATTACGTTGACCGGCTGCGACGGTAATCCTCCTCCGGTCGAGGTCGGACCGCTGCCGCAAGTCGATCTGTCGGTGCTCGACCCGAGACTCTCCGAGCCGTTATCGAGGCAGCTCGCGGCCCTTCGTGAGAGCCCCGAGCAAGCAACGCCTAATGGCCAAGCGGGGATGCTGTTGCACGCCTTTCGGCAGTTCGAACTGGCGGCGGCGTTCTATCAACGAGCGCAAGTTCTTGAACCTGCCGCTGTGCGTTGGCCCTACTACCTAGGGGTCGTTTATGCAAGCCAAGGCCGCTACGACGAGGCCGTCGCTTCGTTCAACTCCGTGCTGTTGATGGACCCAACGAACCTACCAGCAGAGAAACGCCTGGCCCGCGCGCTGCTCGACCAAGGCCAACTGCAAGAAAGCCTCCGTGCTTACGACGCGTTGCTTGTTTTTCAGCCCGCTGATCCTGAAATCCGCGCCGGCATCGGCAAGGTGCATGCCGCCCTGGGTAATACGGAGGAGGCGGTCGCTCACCTGGCCCGCGCCGTCGAGATTGTGCCGAACTACGGCGAAGCGCAATATGCGCTTGCCTTGGCGTACCGCGACTTGGGGGACGAAAAGAAAGCCGCGGAGCATCTCAGGCGCTACGAGGAAGACAAGCTTGGGGGACCAATCAATGCGGACCCGCTCATGGCCGCCGTGAACAATCTCAATCGGGGCCCGGTGGAGTATCTCAAAGCTAGTATTGAAGCTGAGAAGGCAGGGCGCATTCGTGAAGCGATCGAGCACAACCTGCAGGCGCTTAGGCTTGATCCGAATCTGCACCAGGCCCACGTCAACTTAATCGTCTTATATGGTCTTGCCGGCGAATCCGATTCCGCTAGGAGACACTATCAGCAGGCCTTGGCGTTGAACCCCAACAGCGTCGCGCTGCACTACAACTACGGGCGACTCTGCTACGACGAAGGAAACTATGGCGAGGCCAGAGCGTCGTTCCAGCGTGCGCTGGACCTTAACCCGGAAGACGCCTTTGCCAATAACAATATGGGTGAAACGAACGAGCAACTGGGCCGCCGTGACGATGCAATACGATACTATCGCCGAGCAGTCGCCAACCGGCCCGACTACGCACACGCCCATTTCAACCTGGGACGGACGCTGATGCAGCGGGGCCAGCTTGCCGACGCGGTCGACGAGTTCCAATTGTCCTTGCGAGAAGAAACCTTTCGTACCCCAACCTATCTCGCCACGTTAGCCTCGGCTTACGTCAGGCTCGGGAGGACAGCCGACGCTCTTGAGACGTTCCAGAGAGCCCGGCAGATGGCGCAGCGCTATGGGCAGGGCGCCCTTGTGGAAGAAGTGACCGATGACCTCGGTCGCTTGGCCGCGAGACACGGCCCTTGATTTCTTGGCGGCCAGCCGCCTCGTGGGCTATTGCCGCACAGCGCTGCCCTTCGCCGGACGGAAGGTGGTATTGGCCGGGGGCGCCGGGAACTTCTCCCTATCGCCGTTTGGCCAGATGATCTCTAGCGAGGCCACTTCCTTGCCGCCTTTCAAGCCGAAAACGGCCGCCGGTTCGGAGGAGCTTAAGTAACTGCCGTCGCGGTGAACCCTCCGCCACGTCGTGGTTCCATCCGCGAAGGTTACTCCAACGCGGGCGCCGAGCGAATTACCCGCTGGCTTTACCTTAAGGAAAGCCGGACTCTCGGTCTGGTTAATGTAGAGTCGAGCGGGGCCATTGTTATTGGAAATCACGACATCAATATCGCCATCGTTGTCTAGATCTCCCGCAGCCATCCCTCTACCGAGCGCCGGGACTTGCTCTCCCCACGCTTGAGAACCCGGAGCGATCTCAAATCCCGACTCGGTCCCTCGATAGAACGAATTGTTTTGCGCAAAGGGATACGGGCTGCCTCGTTGCGCTTCCAGTATTGTCACCGCGCCATTGGCGACAAAAAGGTCAAGCCGTCCATCGAGATCAAAATCCTTCCACTGGAAGCCGAATCCGGTAAACGGAGCCGAACTGGCAGCTAGCCCAAACTGGTTTGTTGCGTCGCGAAAAGAACCTTTGCCGTCGTTCAGATAGAGCGTATTCGTCTCCGCCACCAGGTTCGTCACGAAAAGGTCTTCATCACCGTCATTATCGAAATCCGCGGCGCTAACGCCCATGCCGGCCTCGGCAAGGCCGTCGCCGCTAACGGCCGTTCCCGAAAGCATAGCCTGTTCTTCGAAAGTGCCGTCGCCGCGATTGATCCACAGCTGGTTCTCCGTTCCATCGTTGGCGACGTAGATATCAACGAAGCCGTCATTGTTGACGTCTGCCGTTGTGACGCCGAGGCCATTCCCGAACTTTACGCCCAACCCCGCGTCGTTCGTGACGTCGGTAAACCTGCCGTCATCGTTGCGGAACAGACGATCGGGAACCGGCTGATATGCCCTCGGCGCGCAATAATCGCGCGCCCCGACCGAATCGAAGCATTCCAAGTTGCCGCGCACGGTGAAGCCGACGTAGTTCGTGAAAAAGAGATCAAGATCCTCATCGCCGTCGTAGTCGAAGAACGAGGCGGACGTACTCCACCGATCATCCTGAGGCCCATCAACTTCGCTGAACGTGCCGTCTCCGTTGTTGCGGAAGAGAACATTAGGCCCCAGGTTGGTCACATAAAGATCAAGATCGCCGTCCGCATCATAGTCGCCAACCGCTGCTCCCATGCCATAGCCTTCATAACCGAGGCCGGACGCGGCGGTCGCATCGACGAAGCTGAGTCGTCCGTCAGGGACCATTCGATTTTCGAATAGCCGATTCCCCAGGGCGCTCTTCGGAGGAAATATCGACTCCTCGGGCCTTGATTCATCTAGCATTGTCCCCTGGAGGAAATAGACGTCTAGATCGCCGTCTAAATCAAAGTCGAATACAGCAACTCCCGAGCCCATGATTTCGGGTAGGTAATAGTGTCCAGTGGCTCCAATGAAGTGATCGAACTTTAGGCCTGTGGCGGCAGCTGACTCAACGAAAAGTTGCGGCGGATCAAGTGGCGCGCTCCGCTCGGGAGACGGGTTATCGCATGCCGCGAATACGATAGCTAGAACTAGAAAACAGCAGCGCATTTAGCCGCCTAATATTATGCGTATTCTGGGCCTGAGGCGCGCAGCATACGGACGCTGACATCTTTGGCGTTATGGCCAGAAGCCCAGCGGCAACGATCGATAATACGCATCGAGGCAGCGCACCGAGTTTGCGCCATCCCTAACCCCATGGTTGTGCCGATGTTACGAACAGTGACAAACAACCCAGATACGCCGAGAACCGATTGGCGCCGACAATTATATCCGTTAGACTACCCAAGCAGCACCTGAGCCCATGACGGTCACACAGTCAGAGTTTCTCCCTCGATCGCGGAGACCTGTCTTCGCTGCGGCGGCAGTACTCGCCTTAGCCGTGCCGATGGGAGTGCAGGCGCAGGAGTTGAGTGCTGGCGCTCCGAAAGCGGATGTCCGCAAGTTCGTAGATCAGTATTGCGTCGCCTGCCACAACAAGACCTTGCTTACGGGCGGAGTGGCGCTCGACGAGGCAGACGCGGAAAACCCATACGCCGACGCGGAAGTTTGGGAAAGCGTGATCGCCAGGTTGCGCGCAGGCTCCATGCCGCCTCCAGGCGTGCCGCGCCCAGAGCCGGCAGCGTACGACGCAGTCGCGGATTTGCTCGAGAGCGAGATCGGCAAAGCCTGGTCAGAGAATCCGAACCCCGGCAGAGTGAGTGCGGTTCATCGGCTTAACCGCACGGAATACAACAATGCGATTCGCGACCTTCTTCACCTCGATATCGATGTGAGGTCGTTGCTCCCTGGCGACGAAACGGCGGACGGCAGCTTTGACAACTTTGCCGACGTTCTCTCGATCTCGACGGCACACTTGGAACGGTATCTATCGGTGGCTCGCCAGGTTACGAGGCTAGCCACTGGCCTTCCGCCTGACCGGCCGAGCCTCGAAGAGCAAGAAATCCCGCTGCATATCCTGCAAGAAGGCCGGCAGAACGAAGACCTGCCCTTGGGCACGCGCGGCGGCCTCGCTTTCCATTACAACTTCCCGGTGGCCGGCGAATACCTCATACGGGTTCGCTTGCAGAGGCAGTATCAGGAATACCTCAAGGGAATGGGCTGGCCTCAGCAGCTCGATGTCCGTCTCGACGGACGGTTGTTGAAGCGGTTCTCGGTTGGAGGTAAGGCGGAAGGACGACCCGCGGCAGCAAGCTACGCAGGAGACGGCGAGCCTGGCTATGCGGGCGATCCCGAATGGGAAGAGTACATGCAAACGGGCGGCGACGCCGGATTAGAGGTTCGCGTCGCCGTCGAGGCTGGCCCGCGCGTCGTGGGCGTCTCGTTTGTGAGAGAGGAATGGGAGCCCGAAGGCCTGCCGCAGCCCCTGCAAAGAGGCCGAGTTATTGCGAACGACCAGGTTTACATGGGTTACGCCAACGTGCACTCGGTGCAAATCGGCGGCCCGTACGAGGCCGAAGGGATCGCCCAGGACACTCCCAGTCGCCGCGCCATATTCGCCTGCCAGCCCCAGGTTGAATCCGAAGAGTCACCCTGCGCTGCACGGATCCTCACGAGACTTGCTCGGCTTGCCTACCGTCGGCCGATCAACGAAGCGGACGAGCGCACGTTGCTTGCCTTCTTTGCGCAAGGCAGGCGGAGCGGGGGGAGTTTTGATAGAGGAATACAGTTCGCGCTAGAGCGTATGCTGGTCGATCCCGACTTCCTGTTGCGGGTCCACCGGGCGCCGTCAGCCACGGGGAACTATGCGCTCAGCGACCTTGAGATTGCCTCACGCCTTTCGTTCTTCCTGTGGAGCAGCATCCCCGACGAACGTCTCTTGGACCTTGCCGAACGCGGACGCCTTACGGATCGCGAAGTGCTCGAAGCCGAAACCCGACGCATGCTGGCGGATCCCCGCGCCACGGATGCTCTGGTGAACGACTTCGCCGCCCAGTGGTTGAATATACGGCGAGTCGGCGAAGTTGTCGTCGATCCCCAGCGCTATCCGAATTACGACGAGAGCCTATTGGAGGCATTTAAACGCGAGACGGAGTTATTCGTCGCGGACACTTTACGCCATGACCGCAGCGTCTCTGATCTGTTGAAAGCGAACTACACTTTCGTCAACGAACGTCTCGCTCGTCACTACGGAATTCCGGGAGTCTTTGGCAGCCGGTTCAGGCGGGTGGAGTTGCCGGACGCAAGCCAACGGGGCGGTTTGCTGGCGCATGGCTCCCTCTTGGTAACCACTTCCTATCCAGATCGTACGTCTCCGGTGCTTCGCGGCAAGTGGCTGCTTAACAACATACTGGGCATGTACGTGCCTCCGCCTCCTCCTGGGTTGGACACCAGTTTGGACAACAAGCCCGGCGCGAGAACGGCTTCGATCCGCCAGAGGTTGGCGCAACACCGTCAAGACCCCTCTTGCAACAGTTGTCACTCCGTGATTGACCCCCTAGGCTTCGCATTAGAGAACTTCGACGTGATTGGCGGCTGGCGTACGGTCGACGAATCGGGCAACCCCGTGGACGTCAGCGGCACTGCGCTGAACGGCGCCAAAGTGGACGGACTTGGCGGGCTACGCGAGTTCTTGCTGGAGCGGCCCGAGCAGTTCCCGCTGACCGTAACGCAGAAGCTTCTTGCTTATGCTTTGGGCCGGATGCTTGAGTACTCGGATCAGCCCGCAGTGAGGCAAATTGTCAGCGATGCCGCGGCGCAGGATTACTCCTGGTCATCGCTCATCGTAGGCATCGTGAAGAGCCCGACATTTCTCATGGGGCGATCCGGACCGGACAGTAAGAGTGATTGAGAAGGCGGCAAGATGAATTTCCTACACAAATCACTATCACGAAGAACCATGCTGCGAGGCGCCGGAGCGACTCTCGGACTGCCGTTGCTGGACGCCATGGTCCCCGCTTTCGGGGCCAAGGCCCGCGCCGCCCTCAGGCCCGCGCATCGTTTTCAGGCCTTCTACGTGCCGAACGGCATGGCAATGGAGTACTGGACTCCGAAGGGAACGGGAACCGACCTGGAACTCTCGCCCATCCTCGAACCGCTGGCGCCATATCGAGATCAGTTGACGGTGTTGTCGGGCCTCAAGGCTAGTTGGAACTACATCCACGCGGGCGCTTCTGGTTCCTTCCTGACCGGCACGACACGCGGCGGACAAACTGAGATCGAAATTATCGCCGATGTTTCCATGGACCAACTTTTGGCCAGGCGGTTCGCCAAAGAGACTCAAGTAGCCTCGCTCGAGTTGTCGATGGACGGGCCCTCGAATGCCGGCGCCTGTACCGGCAGACTGAGTTGCGCCTACACTCACACGATCTCCTGGCGCAGCGCCGAGCAGCCGTTGCCGATGGAGTGGAATCCGCGCGCCGTGTTCGAGAAGCTGTTCGGCGACAGCGGCAGTACCGAACGAGCCGCCCGAGAAGCGCGCTTACGGGAGCACAAGAGCATCCTCGACTCGGTAATGGAGAAGCTGACAAAGCTAGAGCAAGACCTGGGGCCGAATGATCAAGTGCGGCTCAATGAGTACACGGATGCCGTCCGCGATATTGAGCGACGCATCCAGAAGGCAGAAGAACAGAGTGATCTCGAACTGCCGCGCATGGAGCAACCCCAGGGCATCCCGCCGGTTTTTGAGGACCATCTCGAGCTAATGCTCGACCTGCAGACGCTGGCGTTTCAGTCCGATCTGACCCGCGTCATCAGCTTCATGATGAGCAAGGAACAAAGCGCTCGGCCGTATCCGCAGATCGGAGTTCCCGAGGCCCATCATCCGTTGTCGCACCACGACAATATTCCGGAATTGATCGCGCAGATGTCGAAAATCAATCGTTATCACACGCAGTTGTTCTCCGGATACTTGGCGAAATTGCGCGCGACGCCCGACGGCGACGGTTCGCTTTTAGACCACGTCACGATCTTGTACGGCTCGGGGATCTCGAACAGCACTAAGCACTCCCCGGTTAACCTGCCCTTGCTGTTGGCCGGCGGCGGAGCCGGAACCTTGAAGGGCGGAAGGCATTTCCAATACGCCGATGATCCGTCCATGGCCAACCTGCTGGTGACGCTCATGGATAATCTCGGAGCTCCGGTGGACCATGTGGGCGGCAGTACCGGCGAGCTTCCGCTTTCCTTGTAAGCCCCAGGAGCGCCGCGGCATGCATCTGAATTCTATCGGTCGTGGGTTGCTGCGGGCGGGGCTTATGATCGCGTTTGGTGCGGCGCAAGCCTTCGCCGCCGCGCCGTTGATCGAGGCCGCGAAGAACCTCGACAAAGGCGCTATGCGCGCCTTAATTCAACAGGACGCCGATATCAATGAGCGCGATGGGGATGGCTCGACCGCGTTGCTGTGGGCGTCTTATAGAGACGACGTGGAGAGCGTTGAACTGCTGCTTCGGGCCGGAGCCGATGTCAACGCGGCCACCGATCTAGGCGTGACTGCCCTGTGGCCAGCCAGCCAAAACGGCAGTGCGGCAATCGTGCGCCTCCTGCTAGAGGCCGGCGCTCACCCCGATACGCCGCAGCTATCCGGCGAGACGCCGCTGATGACGGCTGCGCGATCAGGCTTTCCTGAGATCGTCGAACTGCTGCTGGCGAAGGGCGCCGACCCGAATGCGCGGGCGACGCGCGACCAAACCGCGTTGATGTGGGCGTGCGCCCAATCGCGGCCTGAGGTCGTAAAAATTCTTCTGGCTCACGGGGCCGACATCAACCTGCGTACGGAGAGTTGGAGCGAGATGATGGCTGTGCCCCCGCACGGCTTCCCAGGCTATAACCGCATGATTCCGCACGGCAGCAACACGGCGCTGCTGTTTGCCGCGCGGGCAGGGGATATCGCCTCGACCAGACTGCTCCTTGACGCCGGAGCCGACGTCAACGACATCGACGCTTGGGGAGTCAGCGCGACTGTTCTTGCCGCGCATTCCGGCTTTGGAGACCTGGTGGAGTATCTGCTAGCGAAGGGCGCAGACCCGAACCTGGCGGAGGCCGGTTTCACGGCGCTGCATATCGCCATCATGCGCCGAGACGAAAAAATGGTCCGCGATCTGCTTTCGCACGGCGCAGATCCCAACGCTCCGCTCAAAGTCTGGACGCCGACCAGGCGTTCGTCCAATGACTTCAACTTCCAGCCCGAACTCGTCGGGGCCACGCCTTTTTGGCTGGCCGCACGGTTTAATCAACCGGAAGTGATGCGCCTGCTGGCCGAAAGGGGCGCGGATCCATTGGTCGTGCATCGCTCTGAGACCGTCTTAACGGACGGCCTCAAATGGCCGCGCGAAATCGAGGAGACGACGGCCATACTGGCAGCTCTCGGCTTGGGCGGCGGAAGAGCCTGGGTAAACGCTCCTCGCGGAGACCGCGAGGCGATGATCTTGGAGACGGTGAAGACGGCAGCCGAACTCGGCGTCGACGTCAACGCCGCTAACCATGACGGCAAAACGGCATTGGAGCTTGCGAAGCAGAGCAAGTACCAGTCCGTTGTTGCCTTTCTGCAGGAGAACGGCGCGCACTAGCGAACCGAAGCGCGATTCGCCAGTTTAGCGATTGGCCAGCTTCACCCGAAATACCGGTTTCTCTTTCTCGGCCGGGTCTTGCTCGTAGACCTGCTCGGTCTTCGCGGGGTCATAGTCGCGCCACAGCCAGGTCAGCGCCTCGGGCAGCATGGCCGCCCAGAGCGCCGCGTGATGCGTGCCGCCGCCGAACTCGAAGCGGAAATCGTACTCGCGCAACTTAAGCGAGTTAGCCATCTGGATGTTCTGCAAGGGCCAACTGCCGCCCCGGTTTTCCTGATCGTCGGAGTTGTCGCTGATCCATACGCGCAAGTTCTTCTTGTCTTCGCGCCGGACCCAGTGCGGATACAAGTGTCCTGCTTCCGGCTCGCCGTTGCGCAGCGCCAGCGGCACGAAGGTGCCGATGTGGGTAGCGATACGGCTGAACTCTTCCGGATGCCGCCAGCCCATGTTGAAAGCGCAGATCCCGCCAGACGATTGACCTTGGATGGCCCG
>CAZYOX010000144.1:0-10358 GCA_964649285.1 uncultured Bryobacterales bacterium
AAGGCCGTGTAAGTAGTCGACGGCTCGCTGTGCGAAAGCTGCGGCTTGGAAGATGGCGCGGTTATCGTTCTTGAGAACCTGGAGCCAGGTGGCGATGTAAGAGGCATGCTCTGCCTGGACTTCCGGCGTGATTTCGAGATCGGCGCAAAGGAACGCAGAGCCCAGTTCGGCGACGAGTTCCTCACGGGTGTAGCCTTCGTCGCCCCAGCTCTTGCGGCCAAAGTCTCGATTGAGGCGCGACGGATGCTTGGTGTGATGGACGCTTTCGTGCGCCAGCGTGGCGTAGAAGCTTTCCGCGTCGCGGAAGCTCTCGATCGGCGGCATCTGGATGTAGTCGGCTTCCTGCGCGTAGTAGGCGCGGCCTCCGCGATAGCGGATGTCGGCTTCGGTGGCGGCGAAGAATGCGTCAGCGTGCTCGATGCGCTCGATGTCGGTGAACCTGGGCTCGGGCTTCGCGTAGTAGTGCTCGGGCAACCCGTCGATCTGTTCCACGTTGAACACCGTATAGCCCTTGAGGAAAGGGATCTCGCGGTCGATCTCTTGCCCTTCGGCGTCTTCTTCGGTGCGCGTGAAAGTGTTGGCATAGACCACCAACGAACCCTTCTCGCCCTTGCGGACGCAGGCGTCGAGCGCGAGGGCTTGCCGGAAAGTCATCCAGCTCGGCGAAGTGAAGTCGTGTTCGACTGCTGCGCCCCACAGCATCAGGATGTTGATGCCGGAGTACGGCGTACCGTTGTGCCGCAGCGGGCGGCTGATCCGTGCGGCGGCGTTCTCGCCGCTCCACGGTTTCATCCAAGGGCGGACGCCTTGTTCGAGTGAGGCGACGATCGTCGCGGTGATGCGGGCGTAGATATCCTGTCGTTCTGAGTGTTTCATTGTCTGCTCCTTTTGGCGTCGCGGTTTCTCATGACGCGAGCATCAAAGGGCTGGGCAGAAGAAGGGCGCTGTCACCGCAGGGAAACGGCAACACGGGAGCCGCAAGCCGACCTGGGGAGGCGGCGGCGAATGGAGCGGGCCCGCCGTTGACAGCGCACGCTGCCCGGCCAAGATCGCGTCCAGTTATGAGGAACCGCGTGCCGGAAGGGAGGACAGGAATGCGGAAGACGACCGGCTATTCATCGCCAACCGCTACATCGTCTTGAAACGCTAACGAATCCGCACCGACGGTGAAATCGTCGAGATCGATACCAAGTCCCCAACGGATTCCATGGCCGCCGCGACATCGGCGGGAAGCTCCTCGGCACGTTGCAGGGCGCCGCTGATGCGAGCTACTTCCAGCTCTCGCGCCGCCAGTTGCCCGGCGGGTTCGCCGGAGAGCTTAGCTCCGGCTAGCGCTCGTTGGTGGCTTGCCAGCATTCGACGAAAGATCGGCGCGGCGCTTTTCTTGGGCTGAGCGTGAGAACAACCGAGACACACCAGGCCGCGTGGACAATGCTCGCCCGTGGGCAACGCACAAAGATGCGTCCCCATGTCGCGCAGGCTGCAACTCCGCTCGAACGCAGCCCATTCGTCCGCAGTAGGATTCTTCAAGCTCTCCTCGCCATGGAAGGTGTTGTACAGGCCGCGAACCGCCTTGCGATACTCTTCTACCAGGTTTCGCGGATAGAGCTTGGCGTAGACCATCACGGTGTCGATCGTGGCGTGACCTAACAGCGCCTGGATCACGTGAACGGGCGTGTTGTTGTTCAAGTGCTCGGAGGCAAAGACGCGTCGGCAATCGTGCGGAAGGACGATCAGCGGCGTCCCGTCGCAGCGTGTGATGCCGCTGGCAATCGAGATTGCCTTGAGACGTCCACGGATCGTTTGAATGCCGATGGGACTAGGGTGTTTGGCGCCTTGCAGCAGGTAGGGACCGGCGGGCCGGGGGCGCCGCTCGTTGTGATCCCAGTGATTCGAGAACGGCACCTGGGTCGAGCCATAGAAGCTCTTGACGTGCCGAAGTATCTCGGCGAGGACGCGGCCCAGCCCGTCGCCGATCGGTATCACTCGGGCGCGATCGAACTTGGACGGCTTGATGTGCAGCAGGTAGTAGAGGCTGCCGTCGGGAAGGCGGCGCTTGAGGATATCGAGTGCGGTCAGTTCGCTCGCTTCCTCGATCCGCAAGCCGCTTTGGAGCAATAGTTCAAGGAGAGCCCAATCCCAGAAGGCCGCCGCCTCAGCCGCTTTCGCCGACGAATCCGACGGGGCGCTTCTCAATGCTCTTTGCGAGTCGTGCCAGATGCGGCTCGCATACGAGCGCAGATTGGGTATCTCGCGCTCCAAGTCGAGAACTGTTGCGGTCGTTCGGGCGGCTTGTTGCTTGCGGGCTTTTTCGAATCCAATGTTCACCAGGTCGTGGCGGGTCAGCGGCACGGCTTTCGGCACGAAGGCGATAAACGGAGAATCGGGCTCGGTCGCCCAAGTGCAGATGTCGGAGAAGAAGGTCCGAACGTCGACCAACCGGGAATGCACGGTGATTCTCGCAGCGTCATCGACGGACCGCCCGCGACGGACCTCTCTCGCCCGCTCGATGGCGAAGGGAATATAGGAGTGCGCCTGCGCCGGCGATACTTCCGCCGAGCTGCGGACTTCGGGGTAACGTTCCGCAAGGAACCGCCAGAAGTGCGCCAGCGCAACCACCTTGTGGCGGCGGGTGACGTATACGTTGCTGATGCGCGTTTCGTAGGTTGCCAGATAGAGCGCCGTCACTTCGCGGAACCGTAGGGGGATGCCGGCGACCGCCGCCAACTCTTCGACTGACTTTTGGCCGCGACGATTCTTCCGGCTGGCGCCGCGTTGCGGGGTGCGACCGAAGACGCCGAGCGAACAGAGCGCGGCGTCCAGAATGTCGGTTCCTCTATCTGCGGAAGGGATGCGCTCAAGATCGGCGTCGGTGATCTCCGAAAGGTCCTGATATCCGCGGGCCAACAGCAAACGCAGCCCGCTTCGGGCGGCTTTGTCCCGGCCGAGGTCGCTCGCCCAGGACACTTGATCCAGCGCCCGGACAAGACGGGCATTCTGCTGAAACAGAGAGTCCGTCTCCGGCAGCGCCGCAATCCACTTCATCAAGTAGGCGTTCTTCAGCCACTCCCAGCTAGGAGTCACCGATCTGGTCAGGACCGCCGCGCGCGGACCCCAGGCCCAGTGATAAGGCTGGCAAGGGCGATCATCACCGGCGATCCACTGCCGCCAAACTGTGGCCTCAAACTCGTCCCAGCGGTCCTGCAAGCTTGTGCCGGAACAACGGTCCAACACGGTTACGAATGCCTCGCAAGACCGAATCGCCTTGCGCATGTCGTGGGTCAGCCTGTTCTTAGCCGACGCTCCAGGCGCCGCGAAGATTCGCGAGGCGCGGACCGCTGTGTTGAGCCTCTTAAGCAGGGCGCGGCGGTTGTAGCGGGCCGCCATCACAGCCCTTCATCCGTTTCGAGCAGACCGAAGGCCGACGCTTGGTCCAGTTCCTCGATCGTCGCGGCGTCATAGGGGAATGCATATTTTAGGGGCGACGGAGCCGGAGGTCTGCCGCGAGAGGCTGTCTCCTTGTCCAACGTGAACCTGACGGCGGCGACAGCGTTCACCATCGCCGCTTGGTCGGCGTGCATATAAAGGTCAGCCGTGGTGCTGATGTGCGCGTGGCCGAGCAGGTCCTGCGCTGCTTTCAGATTGCCGGTCACTTCCAGGACGGTCTGGGCAAGCAGGTGGCGGAACATGTGCGCATGCACGCGAACTCCTGCCTTGCGGCTGATGTATCGCAGCGAGGCTTCAAACGTCGCGTAAGTGAGCGGCTCGCCGGTTCCGCGCCGGAGCCCGGTCCACAACGCGGTCGAGTTGCTGTCTATTGTTCGCTCGCCGTCCAGATAGCGGCGGAGCAGCGGCCAGAAGTCCTCGGTCACGGGGACGCGGTGTTCGTCCCGCGCTCCCTTGAGACGCACGGTGATCATGCTGCGTCCTTCATCTACGTCGGCGAGCGCCATGCCCAAGATGCCGTGGCCGGTTGAGCCGTCTTTCCAATCGCCGATTCGTTGCCCGGTGCGCAGCAGAAGCGTAAGGATGCTCTTGTCGCGCCAGGAACGCGCCGTCTCGATGAGCTTCTGCGCGGCGGCCGGATCGAGACTCTCGGGAATCCTGCGCGGCACTCGTCGCCGGAACTCGGAGGAGCGGCCACGCGTCGGCGCGTCACGGCCCCTCATCCCGTGACGTCGGCCGGAGACTTCCGTTGAGATCGGATTGGGGCGCTCGAACCAGAGCCCTGCTCCTGCTTCCTGATCTTGGCGAATCAGAAAGTTGAAGTAGGAAGCCAACACGCTGAGGCGATGGTTCACTGTTCGCGGCCGACGCTTCGCCCCGGCTCGTGATCTTCCGGCGAATCCTCCCTTGGGAGCATTGCCGAAGGCGGAGATGTATCGTCCGGCCACATGCCGGGTAACTTCATCGACGGCGATGCCCGCATGGTGCAACCATCCCAGGAAATCGGCGATCCCGACGGCGTAGGAACGCAATGTATACGGTGATCGCCCGCAGCTCTCCAGGTGTTCAAGGAACTCGTTGGCCCCGGCTACGGGAAACCCAAGTGGGTCGAGGATGCGGAAGGACTCGCCGTTGGCCGCTTTCTGCACGCGGAAGGTTTCGGTTACCATCTCTCTCCTAGTCGCGGCCAAGCTGTCGGCGGCGCATTGTTTGACGGCTAACCTCAGTCGGGCTACGCCCTCCTTCGGTCAGCCGTCAAGACAACACCAGCTTCCCCAACCCGGTCCGGTCGAGGAGGATTCTCGGAAATCTCGCGATAATCCATCGAAGACGTGGGCTGCCCGGAAGCTGAGCACCCGGCTCCCGGAATCCTCTTCCAGCTCGCTCTCGGCACGACGCTTGCGGCCCACCATCGGGGCCAGAATGACGATGCCCTTCTCGCCCTTGCGGACGTGACGGCGAAGCTTCAACCAGGCATGGAAACCGGCGACATGCGTCGCATCCCGCTTCTGGCTGTAGATCAACAGACTATTTCCCCAGCTGTACTGGTGGAACCGAGGCATCACGACTAGGTAGGCCGTGAGCGAATCGCTCTGACCTCGTTCGAGGGCTTCGACGAGCCTGGTGATGGCGTCGTCGCTGGGTTTTTTGGCTTGTTCTGAAGTCACGGCTTAGCACCTCGCTTCCGTCTGGTCTCAGGCGCTCACAGATGGGGACAGTTTGAGCAGCTGGTCTTAGAGCGCGCTTTCTCAGATCCTGCCTCGCTAATTCCCAAAGAGGCTGCTTCCCGCTCGTGATAGCGGCCAACCTTTCGATCTGCTTGAGTTTGCGAGCTACGGACAGACTCGGTTGAGCAGATGTATGCGGTTGCTGCCCGTGCGAACGACTGCCTTTTCGGTGCCAGCAGGCAACGAAGGCACGGACATGTTGCACATGCAGCTGCTCGAGTGCTCGATCGCACTGGCAGCGCGCCGAACTAGACCTCATCAAGCGCTAAGAGGAAATCGTTGAGTGATTGAGCGCCCGATTGCCCTCCATACTCTACGCACTTGAGTACCCCTCGGCGCGCATCTATCGCGTTGTTAGCGATCCCTTCACCCATGCAATCGAGGCGTGCGATCTTACCCGAGACGCAACGGCGCGTCATGCGGACGCCGCAGGGCATAGATCGCGAGTCTCACGCCCTTCACCGTCCGTCTGATATATTCACTAAGTCGCTGTCGTAGTCGGCACGCTTCGGCTCGGCCCTATGCGGTCCCGCTTGTGCCTACCGTCGCTTCGCCCAATCTTGCCGGAGCCAGGCGCGCATTCCGCGTGGTTTGAAGTCATAAACGAATCGGGATCTCTCGCATGGCGGTCACACCACGCTCGTCGCTTGACGGCATTCCGTGGCACACGCTCGACGTCGACGATGTCTTGCGGCGGCTTGAGACCCACGCGGATGGCCTGACATCCGTGGAAGCCTGCCGTCGTCTCGCCGTGCATGGGCCGAATGAGCTGCAGGCCTTCGAGCGTGCGTCCGCGTGGCACACGCTTGCGGCCCAGTTCAAGAATATTCTCATTCTCATTCTGCTCGCAGCCACACTGCTTTCGGGGCTGCTCGGCCATGCCCTCGAAGCTGTCGTCATTGCGGCCATCGTCCTGTTCGCGGTGCTGCTCGGGTTCATTCAGGAGTACCGGGCGGAGCGGGCACTTGAAGCTCTTAAAGCCATGGCGGCGCCGCTGGGCCATGTGTTACGGGACGGGATCGAAGCGGCCATCCCGGCGCGCGAGCTCGTCCCGGGAGACATCGTGACGCTGCGGGCTGGTGATCGCGTGCCGGCCGACGCTCGCCTGACGCTCGCGATCAACCTCGCCGTTGACGAGGCGGCCCTCACTGGAGAGTCGGCGCCGGTGGACAAGATGACGCACCGACTCAACGAAGCAACGCTTGGCCTCGGCGACCGCGTCAACATGGCGCATGCCGGCACGCTCATCACGAGCGGGCGTGGCCAGGCCGTTGTAGTGGCGACTGGCATGGCCACGGAATTCGGGCGGATCAGTGCGCTCGTCCAAACGGTGGAAGCCGGCCGCACACCGCTCCAGGAGAATCTGGATCGCCTGGGAGCCACGCTCGGGAAGGCGGCACTCGTCGTGGTCGCGCTCATCGTGGCGGTCGGCCTGTGGCGGGGCCTTCCGCCGCTAGAGATGTTCATCTTCGGGATCGCGCTGGCGGTCGCCGTCGTGCCAGAGGCACTTCCGGCGGTCGTCACCATCTCGCTGGCCGTAGGCGTACGGAGGATGGTCAAGCGCCAGGCGCTGGTCCGTCGGCTGCCCGTGGTGGAAACACTCGGGAGTACATCCATCATCTGCTCGGACAAGACCGGGACCCTGACGCGGAACGAGATGACCGTTCGCCGCATCGTCACCGCGGACGAGACGGTTGAGATGTTGGGCGTCGGGTATGAGCCTACGGGAGACATCGTGATTGACGGAGCCAGCGCGATCCCCTCGCCATCGCTCCAGGAGCTGTTGCGGGCCGGCGTCCTGGCATCGGATGCCCGACTGGTCACCGAAGGTGGACGCTGGCGGATCGAGGGCGATCCCACCGAGGGCGCCTTGGTGGTGGCGGCGGCAAAGGCGTCACTTGATCAACAGGAACTGAATCGCCTCGCGCCCCGCGTGCATGAGATCCCGTTCAGCTCCGAGCGGCGCCGGATGACCACGCTGCACGCGCGCGGTCAGGAGCTTACCGCCTATTCCAAAGGATCCGCCGATGTGATCCTGGCGGATTGCCACCGGCAACTTCAGCGAGACACGGAAACGCCGCTGGGGGCAGCAGACCGGGAACGACTTCTTTCGCTGGAACGGCAGATGGCGGCGCAGGGGCTACGCGTGCTTGCGCTCGCCCGCAAGCGCGTCGCAAGCGTGGAGGATGCGGAGCATGACATGACGTTCCTGGGACTCGTCGCCATGATGGACCCGCCTCGTGTCGAGGCGGCATCAGCCGTGCGCACCTGCCGTGATGCAGGCATCAGTCCGATCATGATCACTGGCGATCATCCGCTCACGGCCCAGGCCATCGCCGACGAGATTGGCCTGCTGAACGGTCGCCGTGTGGTGTCCGGGTCCGAGCTGGCAACGATGGATGACGCGGAATTCGCGCGTACCGTAACCGACATCGGCGCGTACGCGCGGGTGTCCCCGGCGGACAAGTTGCGGGTGGTGTCCGCGTGGCAGGCCCGTGGCGAGGTCGTCGCGATGACCGGCGATGGTGTAAACGACGCGCCAGCGCTCAAGAAAGCAGACGTCGGGATAGCCATGGGCATCACCGGCACCGACGTCAGCAAGGAAGCCGCCGCCGTCACGCTGCTCGACGACAATTTCGCGACGATTGTAGCCGCCGTCGACGAGGGCCGCATCGTCTTCAGCAATATCAAGAAGTACTTGACCTTCCTGCTCTCGTCGAACGTGGGCGAGATCATGCTGATGGCGTGTGCAGCGCTTGGTGGTCTGCCGCTGCCGTTGACGGCTGTTCAGATTCTCTATGTCAATCTCGCCACTGATGGCCTGCCTGCACTCGCGCTCGCAGTCGATCCACCTGAGCCCGATCTGATGCACCGGCGCCCTCGTGATCCTCGTGCCGGCATTTTCACCCGTCCGCTCGTCGTCCTCCTGATGGCCGGGGGGCTGTGGTCGGCATTCGTCAATATCGGCCTCTTTGTATGGCTCCTGCGAAGCGGTCGGCCTCTCACCGAGGCGATGGCAATGGCCTTCGTCTCACTCGTGCTGATACAGTTCTTCAAGGCGTACAATTACCGCTCCGACCGCTTCTCGGTGCTCCGGCATCCGTTCGCCAATCGCTGGCTCAACCTGGCGGTGGCGTGGGAACTGGCCTTGTTGGGCGTCATCATCTACGTGCCGTTCCTTCAGGAACCCTTTGGCACCTTCAGTTTCGGGTGGATGGACTGGGCGCTTCCGATCGCGCTCGCCTTTACTGTGGCGCCAGTCCTCGAAACGGTGAAATGGATGGAGCGCCAAGGGTATTTCGGCGAACTTCGATGAGAGCGACCAAGCGTGCTTACAAGGATCTCCACGTGTTGATGGCCACCGACGAGTCGACGCATGCCAAGGCGGCGCTCGCGACCGCGACTTGCTTCCCGTGGCCGGGACGGACCGACGTGCAGCGGATCACGGCCCGGCAGATCCGAACCGAGTACAGGCGCTCAATTCTCCTTGCGCTTGACCGGAGCGCGAATCTTATCACGGCAGGCGCGCGTCGGGCCCTGTCCAGGCGATGGCCCGACGTCCTCGTGGCGATTGTCGATACCACTCCGGCGGACGACATCCTGCGGGAAGCGAAGCGGGTTGGCGCCGACGTCGGATGTCGTGCCGAGATCGGACTCTTATGCTCCTACTGCTCAGACTTCATCTTCAGGACGTGATCAAGGCCGTCGCGCCGCTCCTGGGCGCAGTGTGCGTGTTGCAATTCCTGCTCGTCGATGCGCCGATCGCGCTGTTTGCCCAGTTCCTGGCGGGCTCGCTGCTCGCCGCATTGGGCATGCTGCTGCTATTCGCCGGCATCGACTTCGGCATTCTGCCGATGGGCCGATTTATCGGCTCCGAACTGCCGAAGAAGGGTTCGCTCTGGTTGATTGTCGCGGTCGCCTTCTCTCTCGGCGTTGCCACAACCGTCGCGGAGCCCGACGTGATTGTGCTCTCGGGACAAGTCCAAGCCGTTTCCGAAAGTGGCATGGCGGGGCAAACCCTTATCTACGTGGTTGCCGTTGGCGTCGGGCTCTTTACGGCACTTGCACTCTTGCGGGTTGTCTGGGGCTTCTCGATGGCGTACATCCTCGGGGCCGCCTACTCGGTTATGATCCTCCTGTCGTTTCTCGCGCCGGCGGACCTCGTCCCGCTCGCCTATGACGCTGGCAGCGTGACCACCGGCGTGCTGACCGCGCCGGTCGTCCTCGCTTTGGCGCTCGGCCTCAGTTCCGTGCTGGCGGAACGATCGGCGGTATCGGACGGATTTGGCGTGCTGGGGCTCGCATCGGTGGGACCGATTATCGCCGTCCTGCTGCTTGGAATGTTGCTGCAATGAGTGATGCCCCGATACTGAGCGACCTGGTCCGCACGGCTTGGGGTGTCGCGCTAGCGGTGCTGCCGCTCGTCGCGCTGTTCCTGGTATTTCAGCTCGCCTTTCTAAGGTTGCCCAGGAAGGAAGTGTCGCGAATTCTGACTGGGACACTGGTGGCATCCGCCGGGCTATTTCTGTTCCTGCTCGGCGTCAGCATCGGCTTCCTGCCATTCGGGCGCGCTATCGGCGAAGCGCTCGGGTCGTTGTCACAGAAGTGGTTGCTCGTGCCGTTCGGCATGTTGCTCGGGTTCGTAACCACGTGGGGAGAGCCCGCAGTGCGCATCCTCGCCGACCAGGTAGAGGAGGCCTCCACCGGATCGATCCGGAGGACACTCGTGGTGTTTGCGGTGTGCGCTGGGGTAGCGGTGGCGGTCGGTCTCGGGATGTTTAGAATCGGTTTCGGAATTCCGCTCTTGTGGCTGCTCGTGCCAGGGTATGTGCTGGCGCTCGCGATAATATGGCTCAGTGAGAAAGCCTTCGTTTCCATTGCCGTTGATGCCGGCGGTGTGGCCACGGGGCCATTGGCCAACACATTTCTTCTGGCGCTGGCCTTTGGTGCATCTTCGGCCGTCGGCGGTCAGAATCCCCTCGTGCACGGCTTGGGACTGGTCTCGCTTATTGCTCTAGCGCCGGTGATTTCCGTGATGCTGCTAGGGCTTATCGTCCGGTGGAAGCAACGCCGCAAGGAGTCGTGAAGATGTTGAACGCCTCTCTGATCGTGAGCATCGTTCGAAAGGGATGGGGCAGCACCGTGCTCGAAGCGTCGGTGAAGGCCGGTGCGAGAGGCACCCCC
>CAZYOX010000145.1:0-10339 GCA_964649285.1 uncultured Bryobacterales bacterium
GGAACTTTCTCGTTCGACTTGCATGTGTTAAGCGCGCCGCCAGCGTTGATTCTGAGCCGGGATCAAACTCTCGAGTAATTTTTTGACGTCTGCCGCCGCTCCCGCAGGAGCCGCAAGCAAACAATCTCGTAGAGTCTGTCGTCCGACCTAAAACTCGGTACTGACGAAATTGTTATATGGACTGCGCGTCCAACCAAACTGTCAAAGATCCATGCCTCTCGGATCGACTGCGACTATCCGCATCCCCGACCAGGCCGACCTAAATCCGTTTCGACCGCGAAAAACCTCTCACCCCTCTTGGGAGGGGCCGAGAAGCGCCCTGCGATCTGATGAGATCTTAGCGACAGAACTCACTCAGAGTTCCGGGTCCTTGGACCCTATCGCCTGCGCTCCTGAGCTGGATTTGAGCCCCCAAAGACTCCAGCCAGCGTGTTCATGGCGCACTCATAACGTTAGCACCGGACGGTCATCTGTAGCAAGCAGTTTTTTGCTTTTTTCAGATTCCCGCGGGTGTAACGCCGCGACTCAGATCAGGATAGCACCCCCTGCGGGTGCTGGCAACTTGACTCACGCTTTTTTTGAAGCTTTCTTCGTCTTCTTGGTCGCCCTTTTCTTAACTGCCTTCTTGGCGGCCTTTTTCTTGGCCGCTTTTTTACGCACGGGGCGCTTGCCGCCGCCCTCCGCGATGCGGATGGCCCGAGCTTCGAGTAACGCCACGGCCTGTTCCAGGCTGACGTCCTCGGGCGCCGTACCGCGAGGGACGGAGGCGTTGATCTCCCCGTCGGTCACGTAAGGACCGAAGCGCCCGGCTAGGATCTTTAGCGGCTTATCCGTGCCCGGATGCTGGCCCAGCTCCTTGAGCGGCGCGGCGGGCGCGGCACGCCCACGGCGGCCCTTGGGCTGCCTGAGCAGTTCCACTGCCTTCTCTAGCGTGATGTCCAGCGGTGAAGCTTCGCCCGGCGGAATCGAGCGAATCTCGTCGCCGGACTTCACAAAAGGTCCAAATCTGCCGTTGGCAGCCAGCACGTCTTCGCCGGTCTCAGGATGAACGCCTATCACCCGCGGCAACGATAGCAGTCTGAGCGCTAGGGCTAAATCGACCTCCGCCTCGGCCATCCCCGGCAACAGCGAGGCCATCTTGGGCTTGACGCCATCCTCAGCCTCGCCCAACTGGACATATGGACCGAAACGGCCGGCTTTCAAGAAGACCGGCTTGCCCGTTTCCGGGTCCTGTCCCAACGCTTCGGGGCCCTTGGCGGCCGCTTCGAGCATCTCGACGGCTGCGGCCACGGTCAAGCGGTCTGGAGGCGTCTCATCCGGCACGCCCGCGCGCAACTCACCCATGGAAAGGAAGGGGCCATAGCGGCCAATGCGCACTTCGATCTCTTGCCCATCTTCGGTCTTACCGATCGGCAATCCGCAAACCTCTCGCGGATCGATGGCCTCTTCGCCCTTCTCAACAAGCGTTTTCAGGCCCGGATGGCCGTTACCGAAATAGAAGCCGCGCAGATATCCGTTGCGGTCCGCTTCTCCCCGGGAGATGGCGTCAAGGTCGTCCTCTAGGCGCGCCGTAAAGGCGTAATCGACCACGTTCGTAAAATGCTTCTCAAGCAGACCGACGACGGCCATCGCGGTGAAGGTCGGCACCAGCGCCGTGCCCTTCTTGAATGCATAGGAACGGGAAAGGACCAAGTCCACAATGGTTGCCCAGGTCGACGGCCGGCCGATGCCCAGACGCTCCAGTTCGCGAATTAACGCTCCTTCCGTATACCGAGACGGCGGCTGCGTGTGGCGCTCTTGGGCGTCCACTCCGCCTGTCTTGAGCAAATCGCCCACCGCCATGGCCGGCAGCACTTTTTCATGGCCGCCCAGCTCTACAGTGAGGTCCTCGCCGGCCAAGTAGGCGCGCAAAAAACCGGGAAATTCGACAGTCTTGCCGGCGGCCCGGAAGCGGCCGGATCCGGCGTCCACCATGACGACGATGTTGGTTCCGCGGGCGTCCGGCATCTGACTGGCCAGCGTCCGGCGCAGAATCATTTCGTAGACCTTGCCCGCCTCGGGGCCAAGCTGTTGCCGGACGCGAGCCGGATCGGCGAAATCCTCGCCCGCTGGGCGAATCGCCTCGTGCGCCTCCTGTGCGTTCTTCACCTTGGTTTGATACTGGCGCGGCGCCGGGAGCTGATAATCGGCTCCAAAATTCGCTGCGATGTACTTGCGCGAGCCTTCCAGCGCTTCGGTCGACAGGGTCGTCGAATCCGTACGCATGTAGGTGATAAAGCCGTTCTCGTACAGCTGCTGGGCGATGGTCATCGTCCGGCGAGCTGAGAGACGCAACTTGCGGTTGCCGTCCTGTTGCAGGGTGCTGGTCACGTAGGGCGCTGCCGGGGAGCGCGTGAAGGGTTTTTGCTCGACCGACGCGACCTTCGCCTGGGCAACCAGCACTTCGGCGCGAAGTTTCTCCGCCTCGGGTCCGCTCAGGGTGAAGAGGCCTTCCTTTTCCACAAGCAAACCTGTGTCGGGATCGAAGTCGCGGCTCATGGCCACCCGTCGGTTGCCGACGTGCGTCAGCTCCGTCTCGAAGTTCTCGCCGTTCTTGGCGAAGGTAGCCTTCAGGCCCCAGTACGAAGCGCTGTGGAATTTGATGCGGTCGCGCTCGCGTTCCACCAACAGGCGCACCGCAACGCTTTGGACACGGCCCGCGCTGAGCCCCCGTGCCATCTTCTTCCACAGCAGCGGGCTGACTCGATAGCCGAATAGCCGATCGACGATGCGCCGCGTCTCTTGGGCCTCGACCAAGCTGAGGTCAATGTCTCGGGGCGTCGCCAGAGCGTGTTGAATCGCCTCATTGGTGATCTCGTGGAAAACCAATCGCTTGATCGGCGCCGTGGGCTTGAGCGTCTCCAGCAAATGCCAGCTGATCGATTCCCCTTCCCGGTCTTCGTCAGTCGCCAGATAGATTTCTTTCGCGGTCTTCACCAGGTCCTTAAGTTCTTTGACCTGTTGTCTCTTACTGGCGGGGACGACGTAGAGCGGCCAGAAGTCGTTGTCGACGTCAACGCCTAGATCCTTCCAGGCCGCCGTCTTGTACTTGAGCGGCACTTCGGACTGGCTCTGCGGCAGGTCACGTATGTGGCCGTTTGAGGCCTTGACCACGTAATCCTTTCCCAGAAACCGCTCGATGGTGCGTGCTTTGGTCGGTGACTCGACTATGACCAGCGAACGCTGGCCCGATTCCTTCGGCATAATTTAGCTGGACTCCAACGAGAGGCGCGAGTATTAATCGCTCCACGCCCGCACGAAGCTCTTCCCCGGAAGCTGTTTGACCGCGCCGATGAGTTCTAATTCGCTCAACGCGGCCAGCACCTCCGCAGAGGACTCGTCTCTTACTGTGCGGATGATCTCATCAATATGCAAGGCCTCGTCAATACGAAGCAGGGCAAGAATCTTCCTGCCGGTCGGGCTCGCTTGCTCTCCGAATAAGTTCGTTTGCACCGGAACAGCGTCTTGCTGTCGACCTGATCGCTCGCGGTAAACCAGCTGCTGGCGTACCATTTGCGGCAGTTCCTCGATGACGTCGAGCGCTTCCTGGATCAGCTTAGCACCGTCCTTTATCAGTAAGTTCGGGCCCCAACTTTGCTGCGAGACGATGGGGCCCGGCACCGCCATCACCTCGCGATCTTGCTCCATGGCCAGCCGCGCCGTGATCAAAGAGCCGCTGTATTGAGCGCCTTCCACCACGACGACGCCCAGGCTCATGCCGCTGATGATGCGGTTGCGGATCGGGAAATTTTGCGGGAAGGGAGTCGAGCCGAGAGGGAATTCCGACAGCACCAGCCCGCGCTCAGCCAATTCGTCGTAGAGCTTGCGGTTCTCGCGCGGGTAGGGCACATCCACGCCGGTACCCAGCACGGCTACCGACGACCCGCCGCCCGCCAGCGCCCCCTTGTGTGCTGCCGCATCGATGCCGCGGGCCATACCGCTGACATGAGCAAGACCTGTCTCCACAAGGTCTTTGACCAGCTTCTCGGCCACGGCCCGTCCATAGGGCGTGGGCCGCCGCGTCCCAACAACGGCAATGGCGGGACGGGAAAGAAGTTCCGTATCCCCCTTGGCGTAGAGCAATACGGGCGGGTCGTGAATCTGCTTGAGCAGTTGCGGATAACGCGGATCTTGGAAAGGAACGACTGCAATTCCCTCGCCGACCGCCCTGCGCAGTTCGTCGGCAGCGCTCTCGAAACTAATTCCCGAGTGAATCGCTTCCAACACGGCCGCGCGTAAACCTGGCATCGCCGTCTTCAGATCGATGAGCGACGCATGGAAGATTCCTTCGGGATGACCGAAGATCTGGACGAGTCGAAGTGCGTTCCGGGCTCCAAGCCCCGGAGTAAGGTGCAAAGCCAGCCAGTTGAGCTGCGTCTCCTGACTGACAGCCGGCGCTGCCATTTGATTGTTGAGGTCTACGACTCTAGCAACGTCCCCTAGCGTTGGTCCACTGGTATGCCGCATGAAGACGCGGCACGGTTTGCCTCAGGAGCACATGGCCATTATCTTTCTTAGATGTATAGTCAGAGTCCTCGGAGCGCGGCCGCAACGCCGAATCGAATTCGGATCGGCCGCACGCACGCCGCCATCACATTCCTTTTGTGCCTGATGGCGACGGAGTTGAGGGCGCAAGAGCTGAACCGCGTCTCAGACTCGAACTTCCATGCCTGGTACATGTATTCCGGAGATCATCCAATCGGCGACGGCCCTTGGGGCGTGCACTTCGACGGGCAATGGCGTCGACAAGGCGTCGGACAGAAATGGCAGCAGTTGTTGTTGCGGCCGGGAGTGAATTACGACCTCAATCCCCATGTGCAGGTGAGCGGCGGGTACGCCTTCATCGAAACCTACCCCTATGGAGACTTTCCCGCCGCGACCAGATTTCCCGAGCATCGCATCTGGCAACAACTATTGCTTCGGCAAAAGGCTGGGAAAGCGAACCTCGCGCATCGCTTTCGTCTAGAGCAGCGTTTTGTGGGCGTCACCGACCCGAGCCTTCCGAAGGAAGATCGCCTCACCGGCTACAGCCATCGGAACCGCATCCGCTACTACATCAAAGGTACGATCCCCATCGGCCGCGGAGGGCTGGACTCCGACTACTTCCTTGCAGCGTACAACGAAATCAAGTTCAATTTCGGCAAGAACACGGCAAACAACGTGTTCGACCAAAACCGTGCCTACGTGGCCATCGGCCGCAAGCTGCCCGGCTTCGGCTCAATCGAACTCGGCTACCTGCAGCAAACCGTTCAGCAAGGCAATGGCCGCGTGTTCGAGTTCAACCACACCCTGCAGGTCGGCCTATTTTCAAACCGCCGCATTGGCCGCTAGAGTGACGGTCCCGGACGATTCGCGCCGGGGCCGTTGCCACTCGGTGTAGAGATTAGGATCTGTCGCGCCACAAGAAGTTCCAGTCTGAGTCTTTGGCTAGGCGCCCGTAACGGACTTCTGCGCCTATGGTCTTATTGATCCGGCTCCGAAGCGGTTTGCTCACTCGGACGAAACCTAGGGTCTGGGTGACCATCCGAATTACTGCCTCCCGATCAATCCGTCCCGATTCGGGCACCGCCCCGTGAATCGCCGCCCGAAGCTCCTCCGCAGTTACGTCTTTGGTAAGCTTCACGCCGCCGAAGAGCGATGGCTGTGCGGGTAGCTGGATACTTTCTTCATCGTTGCTTCCGTCAGTCTGAACGCCGGCACCCGCTGGTTCGTGGGTCCGAGAGTGTTGCGTTGGCGGAAAACCGGCGCCATTGCCTTGATCCTGCCGCAGCATGAAATCTTCCTTGTTAGCGGCAGGCTGTTGGGCAGATTCCAGGGTGCCTCGCCATTCCCTAAGGATTTCATGCGCTCGTCGCACAACCCGATCTCGTAATTCCAAGCCCAGAGCTTCGGTGCACTCAGCGGCGTCCTCCGTACTTGCCTGTGGCTCGATTTCCATTGCTCGCAGGCGGTGCAGCAGCGGCTCGAGTGTTCCGTCCGGATCTCGGTAGAATTGGCTTCCCCGCAGTCGTGCGAACGTCCATCCTAAGCGTTCCAATACTGCCTGCCGCGCCATATCGTCGGGTAGCTTCTCGATCGGATGATAGCGATCGCCATCGCATTCGACTGCCAAGCGCTTCCCGTTAGCTCCCATCACTACCATGTCGATTCGATAGTGACCCACGCGCCATTGCGGGACCACCTTGTAGCCCAGCCGGGTCAGCCTGGCGGCAACCTCTAGCTCGAAGTCTGATTCGGCTTGGGCCTTGAGCCTATCAATCTCCCGCAAGATCTTCCCCGGATCTTCCGCATACTCGATGAGCCGTCGCCTCAGATCCGCCGGCTTTAGGTGGCTCCTCGGATCGATCGAATGGACGACCCACATCTGGTCGCGAGCTCGGCTCGCCGCCACGTTGAACCGCTGCTTGAACATATCCTCTTCGCGTAGCCTTAGAACGCCGCCGTCGGAGCTGTCGACCACGCTGAGAAACATCACGTCGCGCTCATCTCCCTGGAACTGCGAGGGCGTACCGCAGAGGATATTGTGTTCGAGCTTAAATTCCTCTTCTGAGAGGTACCTGCGCAGTAACGAGTCGATTAGGACGGCCTGCTCATTTCCAACCAGTGAAATGACGCCGATACTCTTACCTGCATACTCGGGCTGCTCAGTTGCTGAGACGATCAGCGCCGCGGTTTCTTCCGCCTCCACCTGATTGCGCTTACCGGCTCCGCAACCATTTGCAACCCTATGCGCAATCACATGAGGCTTAAGGCTGACCGTACTGGCATCGCGAAGGGGTCTGATCTCGCCCTTGTACGAAAGCTGATTACTGAATTGGATGATCTCAGGAACGCAGCGAAAATGCTCGACGAGTCTGATGGTTCCACCGAAGGATTGGCGCGCTAAGTCGTAGATCGATGTCTGCCCGTCGTAAAGGTGTGCGTTCGGAACTCCATCGAGAAACTCTTCGCTGAGATGCTGCACCACACTCAATTCCTGGCCGACGGCCGCAGGGCTGACTTGCTCGTGATCGCCGACGACGATTGCCTTATCTGCCATGTACAAGGCCAGAAGCCCCATAACGTCGGATTGGCTCGCCTCGTCGATGATCACCACGTCGAATCGAGTTCTTTTTGGATCGAAGTTGTCGGCAACCCTCGACAAGGGCATGATCCACACTGGGACGGCTCCGCGACACTGCGTCATTAAACGGTTGGCTTCGGCCTTGAGCCGAGGGGCTCGGATGCCTGTACCTTTGCCCATTTTCCTAACCGTGTCCAACCAACCAACAAGGGCCTGTTTCTGCCGTAGATTTTTCTCGGTCCGGCGCAATTGTGCGGCCCAAGCCTTTTGCTCAATCAACTCGGCGGTGCACGCCCGAGTATCTTCTTCGATTCTGGAAAGGCCGTCCTGCAAGTCTCGGAGGGAGACAGTGGCCCGCCGGTCAAGTTCGTCGACAAACTGCCTCCATCGCCAAGCGTCTTTGATGCGCGGAGGCGGCTGAACCTCGGCATGTGAGCCAGCCCGAGTACCGATAGCAGCTGCCCAACCGGGTGCAATCGGGCGAAGCGAGCCTAGAAGTTCCTGGCGGCGGACAAGATATTCTCGGCGTTCATAGAGCCCCTGCAGTCGTGAAAAGGCCTCCGCGTATAAGACTGTGTCGGATTCTGCAATGGCAACACGAAGCTTGGCAGCCACTTTCGTCGCCCGGCCATCCGTCACTGCCTCCTTTAACAGCTCATCGGCAAGTCGCAAGCGAGCAGTGATTGCAGCAACTCGAAGTCTAGAGATCCTGGCTTCAACTTCCGCCCTAAGGGGCCCCTCCAGGGCGTCGCCCAATCGCAACAACTGACCTCCGTGGCCCGGTCGTGGCGGTTGTTCATCCAGTAGTCGCTTGAATAGAAATCCCGCGTCCTTAAGCTGCTGTTCGAAGGGCTGCCAAGACTGTTCCCACCAGGATAGGTAGCGCCGAAGGAGGTCGGCGATTTGATGGCAGGCTATCTCAGGCTCCGTTCCGAGGTCCGCTACCGCAGTACCGCCAAGCGGCTCCATTTGCTTTGCCCATCGCGCAATAAGTCCTGACCGCAACGCCCTAAGCCTGGTCGCCTTTTGCAGTGCCTCAAAATGCTCCGTGCGTCTGGGTTCACCACTAGCCGTTCTAGCCTCGCGGATGAATCGTTTCCAACTGGATCTAGTGACGAGTGTTACGAACGAAAGGCCTCCTCCATTGGCCGTATGAATTCTGAGTTCCTCAGAAACCCGCTCCAGTTCATCTTCTGGCCACCCGGACGGCGGAATCGGATCATACGTAAAAAGGAGATCGGCCGCTTCGCTCCTGGCCTGCCATGTTTCATCAATCAGCTTGAGCAAGGACTCCCACGGACGCTTTCCTTCCACCCCCTCGTGGCTGGCCTGCATTGCTCCTAGTTGCCAAGGTAAACAGCTGCGAATCTGCCCAGCGAGCCCATCCGCGTCGATCAGGAGTGATCCCAACTTCTCCATGTCATCCGTGGGTGTGGCCCATAGATCATTGCGCAATGTTGGCCCGCCGCGAGTCTCCCGAAGCCGATCTCCCACTAAGCATTCGAATTCTCTCGGCGTAGGAAGGTCTTTCAACGACGGCAAGCGGCCGCCCAATTCGGACTCATCTTCGGGCGCTACCTGCGCGTTGGTTCTATACAGCTCGTGCAGCTCTTGTTCGGTGAGAGGAAGTGGAGCACCGATCTCAACGGGACCGGGGATAGAAGAAAGACTTGCTCTCTCATCGCGTACAAATCGCGCTGCGACGGATGGCGCCGTCGGCTCGCCCGCAACGGTGATGTCGCGAAACTCGTCGAATCGTGCGTTCAGCATCTCATTCGCTAGTCGTCGATATTGATCGATCAAGCGGTTTCGTTGGTTCTCGAGATCAGCAGCTCTCCGCTCCATCTGATTCGCATCGCTCATAGACAGCCTGCTGACTATCGAGTCAACGGAGCTCTCCAGCTGTTTTCGGCTCTCGACATCGCTGTCCAACACGCTCACACAAAGCGATTGAAGTTCCGGGACTACATGGTTTCGAAGTACTCTGAGCGCTTTACTTGTGTGACTGGTGACCAGCACACTCTTGCCCTGCGAAAGTAGGTGTCCGATGAGATTCGCTATGGTGTGAGTTTTGCCTGTCCCTGGCGGCCCTTGCACGAGCACTGAGCCATGTCCGTCCAGCCTCTGCGCGATTTTGATCTGCTCGGGGTTCGCAGCTTTGCTGAGGAGCACATCCGTGGGATGTATTTCATCCAACCAACTGCGCGGGGGCTCCGCTTCACCCGCCTCTCCTTCGGGGGACTCAAGCCCCACAATTCTTAGGAGGGACAGCGGGATCGCACCACCGGCAGCCACCGCTTGAATTGCGGCGTTCAGTGAAACCGCAAAACCTAGAATCCGCCGCCGGAGGAATACAACCGGTGATCGGCCAATAACGGGGTGGTCGCCGATTGCTCGCGTGGCCTCGTTGGCATTGAATTCGCCATACGCTGACAACTGAACGGACACGCTTCGCAGAAATCCCGATGTGTCCTCCTTGCCAAGCGGGTGGTACTTTCCAAGGTCGAGTTCGGCTCTCAGCCGGGCGATTGTCTTGCCTTCCACATCCGCCATTGACTGGAAAAGTGCCCCGTAGAGTTCGACGGGAGACTCGGCCTCTGCCAGAGTGAACTCTGGCATCGTGGGATCAAAATCGAGTTGGAGCCGCTGCAGTAATATCGGGTGGAAAACATTACAGTCCGGCTTCTTCCAACTGAGCGTGCCATCACCAAGGACGAGTTCAACATTTTCACCCTCTCGTTCGATCTGTCCCCGAATTTCGTAGAGTTTTTCAAAGACGGCCATTGCCGAACGCGAGAGCTGCTCGTAGGGAGCCCACGAGTCGCGCTGTCTCCGCCAATCTTCAAGGGCTTTGATGCGCGTCGGGTCGTCTCCAAATGAAACGAGTCTCGTCTGACCGTCATCGAGCTCATTGCGGGTTGGCCGCACCCGCAACGTACCCGAAGGTTCCTCCCAGCCGCGTTCCAGCCACGGAACGATGGGTGCCGGGGGCTTGGGGCAGTCGGTTAACTTTGGTCTTCTGACCCGCAAGACAAAGTCGCTGGTTTGCCCACCTGCTACCGGGTCGCCAGATGAATTGGCAAGCCTACCGATCTGGACGCACGGATGATCTGGAAGGCCACGAAACCATAAGTGCCAAAGCTGTTCATCCAGCCGGCGAACCGCAGGATTGCGATGCTGATTTAGGGCCTGCAGGAATCGAAACACCTGCTCCACCCTTTTTCGACCAATTTGTAA
>CAZYOX010000146.1:0-10297 GCA_964649285.1 uncultured Bryobacterales bacterium
GATTATATCGCTCGTAGGCCCGGATGATGCGCTGGACCAGATCATGCCGCACGACGTCGCGTTCGTTGAAATATTGGAACGACAGGCCTTCGACCTGGGGCAGCACGTCGATGGCGTCCAGTAAACCGCTGCGTTTGCCGTGGGGAAGATCGATCTGCGTGATGTCGCCGGTGATGACCGCCTTCGACCCAAACCCCAAGCGGGTGATGAACATCTTCATTTGCTCGACGGTCGTGTTCTGCGCTTCGTCGAGGATGATGAAGCTTTCATTGAGCGAGCGTCCGCGCATGAAAGCCAGCGGCGCGATCTCGATGACGCTCTTCTCCACTAGGCGCTCGATGCGTTCGGGGTCGAGCATGTCATGCAGAGCGTCGTAAAGCGGACGCAGATAAGGATCGATTTTTTGTTGCAGCGTTCCTGGCAAGAAGCCGAGACGCTCGCCCGCTTCAACCGCGGGGCGCGTTAGCACGATGCGGCTCACTTGCTTATTGAGCAGCGCGGCTACGGCCTGCGCCACGGCAAGGTACGTCTTCCCGGTGCCGGCGGGACCGATGCCGAACACCATGTCGCAGCGCTCCATCGCTTCGAGGTAACGCATCTGATTCACCCCGCGGGGCGCCAGTTTCTTCAGGCCGACGGTTCGCTGGCGGCTGCTGGCCACGAGATTGAGGAACGAAACCCCCGGGTCTTCGCACAGAATCCGTAGGAAATGCTTGACGTCCCCGTTGGTGAACTTGTGGCCCTCGCGCACGAGCGTGTCGTAGTCATTGACAATGTCGCGGACGCGTTCGACGGCGGCTGGTTCGCCGCTGACCTCAAGAGCGTTCTCGAGCAGCAGCGTTTTGACGTCGAGCGAAGACTCAAGAAAACGGATGTTTTCGTCGTGCGTGCCGAAGAGGGGTTCGATTCCTTTGGATAGGTTGACTTGTATCGTTGCCAAGATAGACGAAGCGCTCGACGAACGGTTGCTTCTTGACCCGACTATAGCCGAGCCCCCGAGGGGCGTCAATGTGCGGCGTCCGGAGGCGTGCGCGGCGGCTCAAAAAGAAGTTTGGCTGCTGCATAGATTGTCTGCAACCGTGGCGCTGCAACGTGATGACGGGCGGCCAATTCGATCACCGAGCCGGTCAACGGAACAAGTTCCGCCCCGCGGCCCGCTTCCAGGTCCTGCAGCATGGAGGGCTTATGGAACCCGGCTAGGCGCGCGCCTTCCAGGCGCTTCTCGGGAGATGTCTCGATATGCACGCCCACGGCGCGCGCCGTCTCGTTGACTTCAGCCATGGCCTCAAGGATAAGAGCCGCGGTCGCTGGATGCTCGGTCATCTCCACTAGCGTCTTGCGCGTTAGGGCGCTTAACGGGTTGAAGATGGCGTTACCCAACAGTTTTCCCCATAGTTCGTGGTCGATTGCATTGCGTACCGGCGCATTGATGCCGCCGCGTTGAAAGGCTCCCGCTAGGGCCTTAACGCGTTCGCTTGCCGAGCCGTCCGGTTCGCCCATGGGGAGACGGATGCCATGGGTATGGCGAACGACGCCGGGGTCGGCGAGACTGCAACTCATGTAGACGACCGATCCGATCGACTGCTCCAAGGGCATGTGTTGGGCGATGACGCCGCCTGGGTCTACCGATTCGAGCCGGGCGTCGCCATCGGGCCGGTACCACCAAGGGAGTCCGTTCTGGGTGCTGACGAATGCCGTGTGCGGCGCGGTAAGCGGTCTGACGAGCGGAGCGATTTGAGGGAGACCGTGCGCTTTGACGCCGAGGATGACGTAATCCACGAGACCTATCTCAGGCGGCGAATCCGTTGCGTTCAGGCGGTACGTCTTATCGCCGAAGTTGTCGCTGATGATGCGAAGTCCGTCAGCGCGAATCGCCGCCAGATGCGCGCCGCGGGCGATCAGAGAGACGTCCCAACCAGCTTCTGCCAGACGGGCTCCTAGAAGGGCGCCGATTGCGCCGGCGCCGTAAATCGCTACTCGCACCAAATGTCCCGCCCCGAGGGGCCTAGGTTATCAAAAGTAGATTGGGCGCTGCGGAAGCGCCGGGCTAAACGAATTCGATGCCTGCAAAGTAGGAGGCGCCGATCTGCACGCAATAACGAATGACGCCTGCTGCGGCTCGACCATGGAATTGAAGCCGCACGGGGCGAATCTCAGGCGCGGGCCGCGAGAGCGTAACCTGGGCGCCGTGCAGCGTCAGGTTGGTGATTCGTGCCGGGCAGCGGATGCGTGTGAGTCCGTCCATCCATTCCAGATCGCCGGGAGTATTGCAGAGCGTCCGCTCGTCGGAGCGGCGTGTCTTGTCGCTGACCGAGAGCCTCAGGCGATAACCGCCGCCTGCCGCGACGAAGGCTTTGACGTTGCATTTAACGGCGCGATCTCCTTCTTCCATCCAAACGCTTTCGCCGACATCCACGTGCGCCGGACACCACACGGTCGCTTGGTCTTCTTGTTTCTCGATGAGCTGGACTTGATGCCGGACTCTGCGCCCGGGCCAGGAGGCCATGCTCAGCACGGCGGCGCCGGCTCGCCCCTTGCCCGAGTCTTTCCTCTGCGCCGAGAAGAAGCCGCGTACCGCGCTGATAAAGTTGAGGTCCATTCCGCGCCGGCGCCCGGCAGCTTCACTATGGGGCCAGGGGAAGAGACGGTCAATGGAACCGACGTACGGGACGTGAAGGTCGGCCGTACCACGGGGATACGGGCTCACTGTAAGGAGGATTCCTCGCCGCTCCACGCATCGCGCTTGATTAGGCCGTCCCGCATTTCAATCCGCCGGTTCGACACAAAAGCGGCCGCTTCGGGGTTGTGCGTAATCATCAGGATGGTTTGACCGAGCTCCTGGTTGAGCTGTTTGAGTGTGGTCAGCACCAGCTCGGAGTTGGCGGTGTCGAGATTGCCGGTGGGCTCGTCCGCTAACAGGATGCGCGGTTGATTGACGATAGCGCGGGCGATGGCCACCCGCTGCTGCTCGCCGCCCGACAGCGCGTAGGGTTTATGATCCAGGCGCTTGTCGATGCCCAGGATCTTCACCACGTCCTTGAAGCCGTCGCTGATGGGACTGTGGTTGCCGGCGATGTCGCGGGCGATTTCGATGTTCTCGCGGGCGGTTAAAGTCGGCAAAAGGTTGAACTTCTGAAAGACGAAGCCGACGGCGCTCTTGCGCAGTTCGGTACGCTGACGTTCCGTCATCCCGGCGAGGTCGCGCCCCTCGATAAGAACCGAGCCGGACGTGGGCGGCGTAAGGCCGCCGATGACGTGGAACAGCGTCGACTTGCCGGAGCCCGATGGTCCGACGATGGCAATGAACTCCCCGCTTTGCGCGACTAGATCGACGCCGCGCACCGCATGAACGTCGACCTCGCCCATATGGAACGTTTTCTTCAGGTCGCGAACTTCAAGTATCGGTTGTGAGGAAGCCACAAGGTTCTATTATCGAATGCTGAGTTGCGCGGCCGATGTCGTGTTGTCGCCGACTCGCTCCACCGGGACTCCAGGCGGAGGATCAAGGACAAAAGCGTCAGGCGGCAACGGAACGTTGATGCCCGGGTCTTGCATTTGAACAACGAGGCTATATCCGTCCACTGGACGGGTGATGCTGACTCTCGCGGCGTAGGGCGCATCGCCCTCTTGGCGCCAATCGGAATAGGTGGCCTGCGTCACGGCGTTGCCGTCGTCGTCGTAAAGTTCGAGGATGGCAAGCTGCAGGTCGGCCCGATCGAACCAGAATTTACGAGTAATCACGTCGTGGTCGCCCTGCTTTTTGCGAAACACGACGATGTGATACAGCCGCCCCATTCGGGATTGATTGTCGAGCGCCGCCCTCTCGTCGCTTCGCGGCGGTTCGATAAGCAGCGGCTCGACGACATGCTGTGGGCGGATGTTTTCGGCTCGCTCCTCGGAACGTTGGTCCAGAGCCGTCTCCCCCTGCAAGAAGCGCTTCCTCCAGACCAAATACACGCTGAATTCATCTTCATCAGCGACCATGTCGAAGGCTGTTTGATGCGTGACGGGATACTGCGCTTGGATGCGTGCGAGGTCAGGCCGTTCGGCCAAGATGAATCCTCTTACATCGGTGAGCGTTTTGGTGCGGTCCATTTCCTCATTGAGAAAGGTCAGACCCATCGTGACCTCGGCGCGCAATGATTGCACGGCGCCGAAGCGCTCGATTTGAGGCAATAGTTCGCCAAGCGTCGCAGTGTGGGCAGCGACGGGCGGCGGGGCGACTGCCTGCGTGCGATAAAGACAACCCGTACTTACTGCGACCAGCGCGAGCAGTAGAGGCAGCATTCTAAATTGCAGACGGGAAGTCGCGGTCGAAATAGGACGACGCAACGCTTGATTATAACAATCACTTGGCGGCATTACGGCGCCTCAATAGAACCCAATCGGGGAATAGTTCTGGCGTTTCGAGCCAGACGCGAAACCATTCCCGCAACTCCGACTTTTCACGGCGTTTCTCAATAGATAGATTCGGGCGGCGCAATAAGAATCCAAGCTTCTGCTGTCCATGTTCGACCGCGCGGCGGCAATCGGCGGCGCGCAGCGAGTCGCCCGCCACGCGAGCTTGCGCATACTTACCGGTCATTTCGATCAGCGAGGCTTGGGCGGAGTCGTAGTCGCCGATATGGACCCGGCCGCGCAGGTCGGGAGCGAAACCGCCGATCGAGGGGCTAACCTCCGCATCTGTCGCCAGCAGCAGTTCCAACACGGCCGGACGGCTCGGCGGCGCGCCGCCTCTTTGCGCGGCGATCTGCTTGCGCAGAGTTTCCAGGGCGTCTTGGCCAACGGCTGCTCCGGAGTTGCGAGCGACAAAGTCTTCGACGATGCTGCGCATGGAAGGCTTCTTACCTTGCGGCGTCACGGTGCGCCGCGGCCGGCGCGCAGACGCGCAACCGCTTGGTTGTGTTCGCGGAGCGTGGCGGAAAAAGAGTGATCGCCGCCGCCTCCGGGGTTGGCGACGAAGAAGATGTAGTCCGAATCCGCGGGCGCGAATGCCGCACTAAGGGATTCCGCGCCGGGGCTTGCGATAGGACCGGGGGGAAGGCCGGCGTGGATATACGTGTTGTAGGGGTGCGGATCCTTGAGGTCGGCTAGCAAGATCCTCCCCTTATAGCGGCCTTCAAGAATCATGCCGTAGATGGTTGTCGGATCGCATTGCAGCAGCATTCCGCGGCGCAGCCGGTTGTGGAACACGGCCGAAATTAGCGGACGCTCGCTGGGGACGCCGCTTTCCTTCTCGATCAGCGACGCCAAGATCAACGACTGATAGGGATTGAGCTCCGTGTCGTGGCCTTCGGAAGCAGCGGCAAAGGCCTGGCGGAAGTTAGCCAGCATCGCCGCTAGGATCTGTTCTCCCGTGGCCGTCTTGGCGAGGCTGTAGGTTTCGGGGAACAGGAAGCCTTCCAGCGACGTCGCCCCGGGAAAGAGATCGTGCATGGGCGTGGCGTCGGCCGTGAGCTGCAGGAACTCTTCCTCAGTGGAATAGCCGGCTGCCGCGACCAGGCTCGAAACCTCGAACCTCGTGAGGCCTTCCGGAATGGTCAGCGGACGCAGGAAGACGTCGCCCTGGGCGAACCGGTCGAGGACTCCGGCCGCGGTATCCGGCGCCGCGAAGCGATACTCGCCGGCCATCAGCACGGCGCCTGGTTGCAGCGCGCGCGCCGCCAGAAAATGCCAGCGCGAGCGCACGACCCCGAGATTCTCCAACGCGACAGCTGTTTCCATCCCGGAGGCGCCTCGTCCGTACTCGAAAAATACGGGTTCCGTGAAGTCGCCGTAGGCGCTATGGATCTCGGAATAAACGTACGCCCCGGCAATCGCGGCGGCGGCCACCAGAAAGACGAGAGTCCTGGCGATGAACCGCCGCATCGTTTAAGAAATTCCTCCGCCGCCCGGCGCGGGCCGATTCTCGATGTAACTCTGCAGGATCAGCGCCGCCGCCACCCGATCCGCGTCGCCGGGCTTGCGCTTGCCCCCGCGCGCCGCGAGAATCTCCTCCGCTTCGACACTGGTCAGCCGCTCATCCCACAGAACCAGTTCGACGCCGCAGCGCTTGGCTAGCGTCCGACCCAGTTGTTCGGCCTGCGACGACGATGGACTCGCATTTCCGTCCAGGTGCAAAGGCGCGCCCACGACCAAGGTCGAGATGCTGTTATCGGCGATGATGCGGCTTAATTCGCCGAGATCGGTGGCCCGATTCTTACGATGGAGCGTCGGCAAGGTCTGTACGTAGACGCCGCTTTCGTCGGTGATCGCCAGCCCGATGCGGGCCTTGCCCCAATCGAGCGCGAGCGTGCGGCGTCCAGGAAGCATTCTCGCTGTTATTCTAACCGGGTCAGACGGCGAGTATCCCGACGGCGACAGCATCATCTACCGTCGTTTCGCCTTGGAATCAGCGTGTTGGGGCTGATTCCAACGGCCGCCGAACAACGCTCGGCGGCGTTCCTGTCCCGTTCGTTGACACCTTCGTCGCGGCGGTGCTAGCTTGAGGTCTTTTCTCCCTCCATGGCCGCAGACGCTGCAGAAGCAACGCTTAAGAAGACTCCTCTCAACGCCGTGCACCGCTCCGCGGGAGCGCGGATGGTGGACTTTGGCGGTTGGGACATGCCTGTGGAGTACTCGGGCATCGTCGCTGAACACATGGCCGTCCGCAAGTCGGTTGGACTGTTTGACGTCAGCCACATGGGCGAGATCGAAGTCGCCGGCCCGCAAGCGCTTGATTTAGTGGAGCTGGCCACCTCGAACCGCGCCGCCGGCCTGAAGGACGGTCAGGCCCAATACAGCGGGCTGCTCAACGAACGGGGCGGATTCATCGACGATTTGCTTGTCCACCGCTTCTCGGACGAACGCTTTTTTCTCTGCGTCAACGCCGGCAATCAAGAAACGGACTTCGAGCACATTCAATCGCTGAATCGCTTGTCTGGAGCGGACGCGCAGTTCGTCAGCGACCGTTACGCGCAGATCGCCGTCCAGGGTCCAAAGGGATTGGCAACGCTGCAGAAACTGACTGGCACGCCGCTGAGCGACATTCGCTATTACTGGTTCACCGAGGGCGAGGTTTCGGGCACGCCGGCGATCATTGCCCGGACAGGCTACACGGGCGAAGACGGCTTCGAGATCTATGTAGCGCCAGAGGAGGCGGAGCGCCTATGGGCGGAACTGCTCCGGGCCGGAGCCGAGTACGACATCATCCCCTGCGGTTTGGGCTGCCGGAATACGCTGCGTATGGAAGCGGCCATGGCGCTCCACGGGCACGAGATCGGCGAAGACATCACACCCTTCGAAGCTGGTCTAGGTTGGATCGTGAAGTTGAACAAGGGCGACTTCGTGGGCCGCGACGCGTTGCTGAAGCAGAAGGAAGAGGGCGTGCCGCGCCAACTCGTCGGATTCGAAATGCGCGGGCGGGGAATCGCTCGAGACGGCTACCCTGTGATGAAGGGAGACGAGCAGATCGGGTTTGTGACCAGCGGATCGCCGGCGCCCTTCCTGGAAAAGAACATCGGCATGGCTCTATTGCAGACCGGCGCGGCGGAAAGCGGCGGCCAGATCGAGATCCAGGTGCGTTCCCGAGGGGTTGAGGCCGAGATTGTGCCGTTGCCCTTCTACTCGCGGAAGAAGGACTAAGAGACGAGTTATGTATCCGAAGGATTATCGCTACACCAAGGAACACGAATGGGTGAGCGTCGCCGGGGATGTTGCCACAATCGGCATCACGTCCCATGCGCAAGATCAGTTAGGGGATGTGGTCTTCGTAGAGTTGCCTGCGGTGAACGCCAAGCTGCACGCCGGGCAAACGTTTGGAACGGTGGAGTCCGTCAAGGCCGTCTCCGACATTTACTCGCCGATTAGCGGAGACGTCATCGAGATCAACGAAGAACTCATCGATGCGCCCGAGAAGATCAACGAAGATCCTCACGGCGACGGCTGGCTGGTGAAAGCCAGAATAGCCAACAAAGGGGAGTTGGACTCGCTCATGTCTGCCGAGGACTACCAACAGTACGTCGCTGCCGAGACGGAGTCCTAACCGCTTGCGATACCTTCCGAAGAGTCCTCAAGAACGCCAAGAGATGTTGCGGTCGCTGGGTTACAGCGCACCGGAAGATCTATTCGCTCATCTACCCGCGGACTTGCGGCTGAACCGTCCGCTGAACATACCGGACGGACGATCCGAGTACGAGATCATCGACTATTTCAAGGCACGGGCCGCCGAATGCGCTGCCGACTACGCCTCGTTTCTCGGCGCCGGCTCGTATCGCCATTTCCGCCCTGTAATCATTGATTCGCTGGTGTTGCGCGGAGAGTTCCTCACCTCCTATACGCCTTATCAAGCAGAGATTTCGCAAGGCGTGCTGACGGCGATTTTCGAGTTTCAGACGATGATCGCGCAGCTGACCGGCATGGACGTAGCCAACGCCTCAATGTACGACGGCTCGTCTGCAACGCCCGAGGCCGCCATGATGGCCATGCGCATCACGGGGCGAGATAAGCTGCTGGTCGCCGGATCGCTGCACCCAGAGTACAACGCCGTCCTCGATACGTACTTGCAGCATCTCGAGTCGCCGCGCAGCCAAGTGAAATACGACGCCCAAAGCGGGCAACTCAATCTAGCCGATCTGGAATCGCAACTCGATGACCAGACGGCCGCGCTGATCGTGCAGTCGCCCAACTTCTTCGGCATTGTCGAACAGATTGATGAAATCGCCGAATGCGTACATCGCAGCGGCGCATTGCTCATTGTCATGTTCACCGAATCCGTCGCATTGGGCATCGTCAAGCCGCCAGCCGCCGCCGATATCGTCGCCGGCGAAATGCAATCGTTCGCCCATCCGCCCTCTTTCGGCGGGCCCTCTTGCGGAGTCCTCGCAGCCAAAGGAAAGTTCATTCGGCAGATGCCGGGGAGACTCGCGGGCGAGACAGTGGATTCGGAAGGCAGGCGCGCGTTTTGCTTAACGCTCTCCACCCGCGAGCAACACATCCGCCGCGCCAAGGCAACCTCCAACATTTGCACCAATCAAGCATTGGTCGCTCTGATGGCCACCATCTACATGACGGTCTTCGGCAAGGCTGGCCTGCGGGAACTGGCGGAACAGAACATCGCCAAGGCTCGTTATTTGGAGTCCGCGCTGAAGGCCAAGGGCGCGAAGCTTGAGTTCAACGGGCCGTACTTCAACGAGTTCGTCGTGCGCCCGGCGAAGGGTTCTGCGGCGGATGCAAACCGTCGCGCCCTCGAGAAGAAAGTGGTCGGCGGATACGAACTGCCGGGGCCGCTCGACGGAGCGATGCTGGTCTGCGCCACGGAGATGAATACCCGGGAGCAGATGGATCGTTTCGCCGAGGCGTTTTGATTTGGTGCAGCCATGATTAAGAAAGTAAGACCGCACCAAACGCAAAACGAACCGCTCATCTTCGAGCGCTCGTCGCCCGGCAAAGACGGCTATCAGTTGCCGCCGCTAGACGTGCCGGCAGTCGATCCGCAAACGGCCCTCGGCGAGTCGAACGTACGCAGCGAGATTCCGCATTTCCCCGAAGTCAGTGAAGTCGACGTGATCCGTCACTACACAAGGCTTTCGACATGGAACTACGCCATCGACTTGGGGCTCTATCCGCTGGGCTCTTGCACGATGAAGTACAACCCGCGCGTCAACGAACACGTCGCGCGATTGGAAGGCATCGCCTGGGCGCATCCCTATCAGCCCGAGCATCTGGCGCAAGGCGCCTTGCGAATCCAGCATGACCTGGAGATGTACCTGGCCGAGATCACCGGCATGGACGCCGTCACGTTGCAGCCCGCGGCCGGCGCGCACGGCGAACTGACCGGCATCCTAATGATTCGGGCCTATCTCGAATCGCAAGGCGACGCACGCAAGACCGTACTCATTCCTGACTCCGCGCACGGCACCAATCCGGCGACGGCGGCAATGGCCGGCTATGACGTCAAAGAGATTCCCTCGAACTCCCGGGGCCTCATCGACTTCGCGGCATTGGAGCAGGCTGTCGACGACACCACTGCGGCCTTGATGATGACCAACCCCAACACGGTCGGCATCTTTGAAGAAGACATCGCCAAGGTGGCCGAGTTGCTGCATTCGCGCGGCGCACAACTCTACATGGACGGCGCCAACATGAACGCGCTTGTCGGCTGGGCGCGGCCCGGCGATTTCGGCGTCGACGTTATGCACCTCAACCTGCACAAGACGTTCTCGACGCCGCACGGCGGCGGCGGCCCCGGCGCGGGACCTGTCGTCCTGTCGGAGGCTCTGGCGCCCTTCGCGCCGCTGCCCTATGTCGTCCACGACGC
>CAZYOX010000147.1:0-10278 GCA_964649285.1 uncultured Bryobacterales bacterium
GTTGACGCGCGGACGCAGTGGAGGGAGCCACCTGTATCCATGCAGTCCGGGGCACGCGGTCGACATCACGTCGCGGTGTCCCGAAATGCGATCGATTCGGGAACCTTCCATGCGCGTGGTTCCGCGAGGGTTGACGTAGTTGGTGCCCAGGCGCCACCCGATCAGGCGCACCATCGCGTTCTTCAAGCGACGTGGCAGGCCGGTGTTGTCGAAGTCGCCCATCATCGACACGCCAACGGTGTTGGTGTTGAAATCGCCCGCGTGCGCGCCTCGTACCGGCTTCCTGATGCCACCTGCGCGGCCCTCGAAGACACGCCCGAAACGGTCGACGAGGAAGTTGTAGCCGATGTCGCACCAGTCGCGACCTTGGGTGTGGTACGCGAGGATGCCTTGCACGATACCGACGCTGTCGGAACGGCGGTACTCGTTCGTACCCACTGTGTGGTGGACGATCGCCGCCTTCGTCGTCCTACCGTAGATCGGCTTGAAGCACGTGTCGCCGAGGCTCGGGTCGGCTCCCCATCGCTTACGCGAGATGACCGGTGGCTGGCCCGGGAATCGCGGCGGCTTGCCCATGGGCCCGCCTGCGGACGGCAACCCGGCCCCGCGGGCATCGGCCGTCGGACCGGCCGGGTCGATCGTGAGGACGCGTACGTCGCGCGGCGCGGCACCGCGGTTCGTGCGCACGCGTACGGCAACACCGTCGGCCGAGCCGACCCACAGTGGGATCGTCCCCTCCGTCGGCCCTCCGCTGGGACCGTCTGCGTCCGACTCCAGGTGGCGCCACCGGCTCCACCCGTTGTCTTCGTGCGTGCGGACCTCGACCTCGACCTGGTGGTGGCCACTCGCGCGCGGCGCAGCCTTCCACGTCACGGCAACCATCGCGTACGGGTCGGTTCTGGTCGGTTCGAGATCGGCGACCACGCCGCCGACCTGACGTTTCGCAGTCGGTTCGACCTTGATCGAGTCCACCGTCGTACGAGGACCATCGACCGGTCCGGCATGCTCCGCGGCAGTCGCGGTGGGTGGTGGGCCAACCAAAGCCGCTGCGACAGCGGCGACGGTGATCCCGAGAACGGCCCGAGCCATCGACATCCCTCCCTGGGTGACACCAGAGTGACTGGTGTGGCTGATGTGGCGACCCCTTGTGAGTGATAGTGCGCTCAATGTGAGCGTTTGGGAAGGGGAATCGGTGAACTCCACCCACGTTATTCAACGAGTTGGCCCCGACCGGGGTATGCGGCCGGGGCGTGGGATCCCGTCAGGCCACGATGCGAGAATGTCCGCGTGACTCATGTGGTGATCATCGGAGGCGGACCCGGCGGCTACGAATCGGCACTCATCGGCAAATGGGGGCTCGGTGAGGCCGAGTCGACCGGCATCCCCACCAGACAGGGGTTCGATCAGTTCTTCGGTTACCTGAACCAGCGGCACGCACACAATTATTACCCGGAGTTTCTGTACCGAAATCAGGAGCGGTTTCCGCTGAAGAATGTTTTGCCGGAACCGAAGGCCGAGGACGGCTCGGGCGTGGCAACGACTAAGGTGGATTACTCCCACGATCTGCTCACCGCCGAGGCGTTGCGCTTCCTTGACCAAAGCGACAACGAGAAGCCTTTCTTCCTGATGTTGGCCTACACCATTCCTCACGCCAACAACGAAGCCGGCGACCAGGGTATGGAAGTCCCCGATCTTGGGATCTATGCAGACAAGCCTTGGCCCCAAGCCACGAAAGGGCATGCGGCCATGATTTCGCGTATGGATGCGGACATCGGACGGCTGATGGCTCGATTGTCCGAGAACGGGTTGGCCCAAGACACGTTAGTGCTCTTCACAAGCGATAACGGGCCGCACCACGAGGGCGGGTATGATCCCGATTCCAGTAATTCCAACGGCGATTTGCGGGGCATTAAGCGGGATCTCTACGAAGGCGGCATCCGCGTACCGTTGATTGTGCGTTGGCCCAGGCACGCTCCGCCGGCAACGGTTACCGACCGCGTCGGAGCGTTCTGGGATCTGCTGCCGACTTTCGCCGAAATCGCCGAGGTTGCCGTCCCAGAAGGCCTCGATGGACAGTCTCTAGTCACCGCCTTCAATGGGCAACACATTCTTGCGCAAGACCGGACTCTCTATTGGGAGTTTCATGAGGGTCAAGCCTCCAAGCAAGCCGTGCGCATGGGCCAGTGGAAAGGCGTTCGCCTGGCTCCCAGCGCCAAGCTAGAGGTTTATGACCTGGCTAACGATCCTGGCGAGACTCTCAATCTGGTTGAGGCCTTTCCTGACGTGACGGCTAAGATGCTGGAGTACTTGACGACGGCCAGAACCGAGAATGAAGCGTGGCCGCTGCGCGACGTCGGCGACCCTCCCCGGCAATAGCCTCCATGAGAACTTTCGCCGCGGGGAGTGTCATCCTGAGAGGATATGTCCGCGTTGCTCAGTTGTACGGCCCTCCAGAAATCCCTCGGCGGGCGTCGGTTGTTCGATGGCCTTACCTTGACGCTCTCCCGGGGGGATCGTGTCGGGCTGATTGGCCCGAATGGCAGCGGAAAGACGACCTTGCTGCAGATTCTTGCTGGTGAGGAGCGTCCCGACGGCGGGACCTCTGCGCTACGCAAAGGATCGCGACTCGCCTACGTTCCCCAAGACTCGCTATTCGGTCCGGAAGACACGGTCGAATCGGTCCTCAGGGCAGCGCTGGCCGGCCAGCCGCTTGATGAAGACGAGAAGCGCGGGACCGTGCAGGCCACCTTGGGCCGCGCCGGTTTTGAGAGCGGCGACGCCTTGGCGGTCAAGCTCTCCGGCGGTTGGAAGAAAAGGCTAGCCATTGCCGCCGCCTTGGCACAGTCCCCTGACGTGATGCTGCTGGACGAGCCGACCAATCACCTCGACCTAGACGGTATTCTCTGGCTAGAGCGGGCTCTGCTGACGGCTAATGCTTGTCTGGTGGTGACGCATGATCGCTACTTCCTTGAGAACGTGGCTAACCGCGTGACGGAGATCGACCCGGCGTATCCCCAGGGGGCGTTCGGCGTGAAGGGCAATTACAGCGAGTTTCTGCTGCGCCGGCAAGAGTTTCTCGAATCGGAGTCCAAGCAACAGGAATCGCTGGCGAACAAAGTAAGGCGTGAGATCGAATGGCTGCAGCGCGGCCCGAAGGCCAGGACCGGGAAATCCCGGGCTCGCATCAACTCCGCCGGCAAGCTCATCGACGAGTTGGCCGAGGCGACGGCGCGCGGTCGCAAGGGGAGCGTACGCATCGATTTCACCGCTTCAGAGCGGAAAACGAAGCGTTTGTTGGAGGCGGAGGGGCTGGCAAAATCGTTCGGCGACCGCAAGCTTTTTGAGGACGTCTCCGTCACTCTCTCTCCCGGCATTCGGGTGGGATTGGTCGGCGCTAACGGCAGCGGCAAGACAACCCTATTGAGGATTCTGCAAGGCCAAATCGCTCCCGACGCCGGGACGGTCAGACGAGCGGACGGTTTGCGCGTGGTGAATTTCGCGCAAGACCGCACGGCGGAGATCGACCCGGCGATGTCGTTGCGGCGAGCGCTTTGTCCCGACGGCGACTCGGTGATCTTCCAAGACAAGCCCGTCCATGTGGCCAGTTGGGCGAAGCGCTTCTTGTTTCGTCCGGAGCAACTGGAGATGCCAATGTCGCAACTCTCAGGCGGCGAGAAGGCGCGCGTGTTGATCGCTGGGCTTATGCTGCAGAGCGCCGACGTGTTGTTCTTGGATGAGCCTACGAACGACCTCGATATCCCCACGCTCGAAGTTTTGGAACAGAACTTGCTCGAGTTTCCCGGCGCGGTCGTACTCGTTAGCCATGACCGCTATTTGCTTGATCGCGTCGCCACCGTCGTAATTGGGCTCGGCAACGAACAAGAGACCGGCGTCTTTGCCGACTACTCGCAGTGGGAAGCAGTGCGCGGCGAACGCCCTGCCGAGAAGCCGCAAACCAAACAGAGGGTTCAAAGAACTCCCGAGGCGCCGTCGAAGAAGAAGCTCTCTTATCTCGAACAGCGTGAATTTGACGGGCTGGAATCGGAGATCCTCAAGTCGGAAGAGGCTCTCGAAGCGCTTACCCGAGAAGTCGAAGACGCCGCGACCGACGCCGAACGGCTGCCGGGCGCCTATGCCAAACAGCAAGCGGCCCGGCAAAGAGTCGATGAGTTGTACACGCGCTGGGCGGAGTTGGAGAGCAAGGCCGCTGGGTAGCTCCCGGAAAGTTCCTAACCAGGCCGGAGCCGTTCTGCCATCGTCTTAAGGCAGAGCCGATAAAAATAGCAATGAATGCCAGCGCCTTAGGCTTAAGTCTACGTGTGTAGCCTTAAGCAATTCCGGTACTTCTGTTCAATTGATTGACTGGGATGTCTGGTACAAACTGTCGTTGATAGGCTCCCAAAAATTTGAGGGAGGGTCACCGTGTCGCCGCTCAAGAGCACTTCCACCAACCCGAGGCGCCGATATTCCGAGCGCGGCCAAGCCATCTTCATTTTTGTCTGTGCCTTCGCAATGATGGCCGGGATGCTGGGTTTGGTGCTCGACGGCGGCCGCATTTTTCTCGAGAAGCGCAGAGCTCAGGCTGCGGCTGACGCCGGCGCAGCGGGAGCGGTGCAAGAGATGCGCCGAGGTCTGCGGGACTACGCGATCAACATTCGCCCGGCCGCGGTCAATGACACGGGGCTAATGAATTATACGGACGCGAATGCGACGATCACGGTAAACAATCCTCCGCTTGCGGGACCTTCCGCAGGGAACAGCGACTTTGTCGAGGTCATCGTTGCGAAGGAGGTTCCGACTACCTTCATGCGCATCTTCGGGCCGTCGTTCTCGACGGTGAGAGCGCGAGCCGTGGCCGGGTTAGAAAGGGGCGGCGACGCCTGCGTCATCGCTCTCGACCCGACAGCGTCAAACGCTATCTGGGCGAACGGCAATCCGACGCTGACGGCTGCTTGCGGAATCGTCGCCAACTCGACGGCTTCCACTGCATTGAGGACCAACGGGGCCGGCTCATCGATCACGGGAACTTATATTGGAACGGCCGGCAACTACTCCGGTTCCGGCTTTAATCCTACGCCGCAAGCCGGCATGTTGCCCGTGATCGACCCCTTCCTGAACATTCCCACTCCGGCAATCCCGGCCAACGGGTACACGACGAAAGCAGCGACTAGCAGTGCATTCGGTGGATATACGGCGGCCGCTAAGAACGGGAATGGGAACGGAAATGGCAACGGCGGCGGCTCGAATGGCGGAACCACAGGCGGTACAACTGGCGGCGGCAGCGGCGTCACACACTACTGGCCGGGCTACTACGCGAACGAAATCAAGATTCAGAATGGCACTGTCGTCTTCGAACCAGGTCTGTACGTCCTTAACGCGGGCATGAAGATCTCCGGGGGCGCCATCAGCGGAGAAGACGTCACCTTCTACAACATGAACTCGAGCGGCAAGGACTACATGGACATAGGCGGCAATGCTGTCGTCAACTTCTCCGCCCCGGACGACGACCCCGATTACGACTACTACGGGATTCTCTTCATGGGTCCTAGAGATGGGAACACCGGCAGCCCTGGCAACAAGATCGCCCGCGGCAACTCCGGATCGTCCTTTACCGGCGCGTTGTATTTTCCCTCTGAACATCTGGACTGGGCGGGCAACCCTAGTGCGAGCGTGAGTTGGGGCATGGTCGTCGCGGCCACATTACAGATCAGCGGTACCGCTGACACTCAGGTCATCAACCCGCCGACGGAGAGCCAGGCGCCCAAGACCTATCGCTTGCTGTTTTCGGAGTAAGCGCGGCCGGCAATTGGAGTAATCATGGAACGACAGAGAGCAAATCGACGACGCGGCGGATCGATGGTCGAGTTCGCGGTGACTATGCCTCTGCTATTGTTGATGACCGTCGCGGCATCCGATTTTTCGCGCATCTTCTGGGAATCCATCGTCATGTCGCGCGCGGCCGAAACCGGCGCCAAGTACGGAGCGCAAGACAATCAATCGTCCGGAGAATACACGGACATGCAGAGGGTGGCGAGCAATAGCGCCTCGCACATCACGAACGCAACGCCCACCGCGGAACGCCTTTGCGACTGCCCTAGCGCACCCGGCGCCTGGATCGATTGTTTGAATACCCAATGCCCGAACTACGGGATGCCGCGCGCCTATGCGCGCGTCAGTGTGGCTAAGACTTTTTCGACCATGGGCTACTATCCTGGCCTGCAACAGGACACCAATATGACGTGGCGCGGTTACATGAGGGTGCAGTAGTGAGAAAGGCAAGCACCACGCGGCGTCAGGATCAGCGACGAGGTTCCGCAGTTGTGGAATTTGCTCTGTCCTTTACCGCCTTTATCATGCTGTTGATGGGCTTGATGGAGTTTGGACGGGTCATTTGGACGTTCAGCACCTTGTCGCACGCCGTCTCGCAGGGCGCCCGCTATGCTGCCGTGCATGGCAGCGGGAATCCGATCATAGTGAACGGCAATGACAACACAGCCTCGGCAATTTCCGATGTGATCAAAGCGAATTCGATCGGTCTGGATGCCAACCAGGTGACGGTCGATACCGTTTGGACTCCAAACAACGATCGCGGCAGCGAGTTCACCATCACGGTCAGCTACCCGCTCAACATGATCATGGGGTCGTTATTCTTTAGCGGCGGGAGCTTGACCATCAACGACCAAGCCAACGGAGTCGTGCTCAACTGACTGCTTGAGGCTGGATACTCTCGGCACGCTCATAGCTGCGTTGCAGCTACTCGATCCACTCTTGCGGTAGGCCGCGGCTATTGTAGGATACAGGGTTCGACTTGTCGCCGAACCCTGTGCCCATCGCAGATTCTAGTTCCTACGGCCGCCGCGGCCATTGGCTCTACGCATTCCTCTTGCTGTTTTGTATTGCCGGCACTCTTACGCTGGCTGCCGTCGCTGCAATTCCCGAAGACAGATTGCGCTTGTCGCTCGTCCTCGTGGATCGTGACGCCAGCCGGCACTTTTTGACGCCCAACCAGCTGTTCGTTGTAAGAGCAGGCGCCGCCGCCATGACCGCGGCGTTGTTGGGGGCAATGGCTTGGCTCATCGGCGCACGAACGCAAGCTCTGGGTTATTTGCAACGGCTGACGGACGATTTCGAAGTTCTCCGCGATCAGCTGAGAATCGATCTACGGATGCCTAAGCGGAGCGACGGCCTGACGTTAGCCGTGATCCTCTTGATCGGCGTTGCCCTGCGTCTCCACGGGCTCGAACACCCCTGGCGATTCGACGAGTCCGACTCGCTCATTCACTTCGTTCGCTTGGACCTGTTCAACTTGTGGACAGACTACACGCAGCCAAACAATCACATCTTCTACAACTTCTTAGCCCACTTCTGCGATGCAGCGTTCGGCTCAGGCGCGTCGCGCATACCGGCCTTCGTAGCTGGAGTCCTGATCTTGCCGGCGCTTTTTTTCGCGGCCCGCATGCTGTTCGATACCCAAGCGGCGCTACTGGCGACAGCCCTGGGCGCTTCGATGCCGCCGCTGATCGACTTCTCGACCAACGCCCGCGGTTATGGTCTGGTTACGCTGCTGCTGCTGGCCTCGATCATTGCTTCCGGCGTGCTCCGGCGGCGCTTCTCGCTAGGCGCGTGGGCTGTGATATCCATCTTGATGACGGCGGCCTTGTTCGCGGTTCCCACGGCGCTATACGGGTTGGGGACGTTATTGGCGCTCATCTTGCTGTCGGCAGAGAAGCAGCGACGCCTCCCGCTGATTGTGGAATCGATCGCCTGCACGGCTGTCTGCGGCTTCGCTTCGATCTTGCTCTACACGCCGCCTGCCTTGCGCGGCACTTGGGCCGTGATCGTTTCGAACCCCTTCGTTCGGCCCACGGGCTGGGATGTCATCTTGCTTCGCGTCAGCAATTATCTGGCGTTGTTGTGGACGCCGGCCGAGCAGCCGTCGTCTCTGCTCTCGTTGGGGATCGTGGCGGTCGCTCTGTATGCCGCCTCGAAGACCTCCGGCGGCCGGCAGCTATTGATTGCCGTATTGCTGCCGGCAACGGCCATCTGCGCCGCCGGCCGCTTCATGCCGCCGCCGAGAGTGTGGGTGTATGCCCTGCCCTTGGTCGCCGTGGCGGCGGCCGCGGGCGCCATGAAGACAGCGGGAGTCAGACGCCATGCTCGGCAACTCGCTCTGGCCGCGTGCGGGCTGCTGGCGCTTGGCTTCTCGTTCGCTCGTGCGCGGACACCGGACTTTGAGCTGCGATTCTATAGTCAGGTCCAACAGATCGCCGATGACCTGGAGCCGCAGCTCGATTCCTCCAGCGCGGTGATCGTGCCCACGCCGATGAGCGACCCGCTGCAGCTTCGGTTGCTGGAACACGACCCTAGTCTCGACAAGGTAGCGTTTGACCCCCGTGACCTGCGCGCTCACCGCCGCACGCTAGAAGGGAGAACCAAAGTGTGGGTCGTCAGGCCCCGGCCGGGCGCCTACCTCGGGTGGGAGAACGGTCGGCGCGAGTTCAGTCTATCGCAGCGCTACATGAAGCGATTCGCGGACCCGGAACTCGTCCAGTCGACTGAGCATCTGGAAGTGTGGGTTACAGAGCCGCGCTAGGGCGCATCCGGCCTCGAATCAGGGACGAACCCATCGCGATTGGGCATTTGAATCTTAGGCAACGTCTCTGCGTTGAGCTTGTCGTCTTGGCCGACGAGTCCGTTCAAGTGCAGGATGTAGGCTGTGACCGCATATACTTGATCCTTCGTGAGTTCGCCGGGACGATCGAAGGGCATTGCGCGGTCTATGTAGCCCCAAAGCGGCGCAGCATAAGGCCAGTAGCTGCCAACGGTTTTCTTGGGAGAATCTCCCAGCAGGTCGGCGGGCTTGCCTATAAATCCGACTTGATCGGCGCCCTTGCCCTCGGGGCCGTGGCACTCCTCGCAGCGGTTCTTGTAGATCACGGCGCCTTCCGCTGCGGTACCTTCGCCGGCAGGGAGATTCTTGCCGGTGGGATCAACGACGATGTCGCGTGCGGCAATCTCGGCCGGAGCGGCCGCGCGGCCGACGTGGTAGGTAGGCGATTGCGCCAGCAGGGGCAAGCTGAAGGCAGCTAGGGCGAGCAGGCGAGCCGGATTACGCATTGCTCACGCTCCCGTCAACGGCAATGGTCCAGGATTTTTGGCCATTGTTGTGATAGTCGGAGTGTGCGCCGCGCGCCTCGATGAGCTGATCGACTGTCGGCTGTACATAGCCGGTTTCGTCTGTGGCGCGCGAGACCAATACCGCCGATGAGCCGTCCCAGTTCCAGGGCAATCGGAAACGCGTGAACGCCTTCGGATGGCGTGGCTCCTGTAGCTCGGCGTCCGCCCAGGTCTCGCCGCCGTCGACCGAGACCTCGACCCGCTCGATCAGGCCACGTCCAGACCAAGCCAGCCCGCGAATCTCCACGAAGCCGAGGTCGGCGATCTTCTGTCCTCCGGAGGGCGACGTGATCAATGACTTGGCTTCCAATTCGAAGGTGAATTGCCGAGCCTTGCCGTCGGGCAGAAGGTCGGTGTACTTGGAAGTCTCGTCCCTGGTCATCATGGGCCGGTCGGTGACCTTGATGACGTGCAGCCATTTGACATTGGCGTTGCCTTCAAAGCCGGGAAGCAGCAGGCGCAGCGGATAGCCTTGCGCTGGCCGCAGCGCATCACCGTTCTGCGCGTAGGCCAGCAGCGCGTCGTCCATTGCCTTCTCGATCGGCACGCTGCGGGACATGCGGCAAGCGTCCGCGCCTTCGGCGTAGATCCAGCGAGCCTCGGGCTGAACGCCGAGTTCTTCGAGAACCACGCGCAGCGGCACGCCCGTCCATTCGCTGCAACTGGCGAGTCCGTGGGCGAGCTGAGCGGTCGTCGAACCAGGCGCGGTCCACTCGGATCTGCCGTTGCCGGAACACTCGATGAAGCGCACCATGGAGACGGCAGGCAAGCGCCTGAGGTCGTTCATGGTGAAGATCGTCGGTCGGTCGACCAAGCCATGGACCAACAGTTCATGGCGCGCCGGATCGATGTCGGGAATGCCCGAGTGATGCCGCTCGAAGTGCAACCCGGAAGGCGTGATGATGCCTTGGGACTCCTCCAAGGGCGTGCGGCTAGAGGCCTGTTCCGGGGTCTTCGTCGCAGGCATGAAGCGCGTTGCCGTCTCGTACTTCGAGCGCTCGCTGTAAGGGCTGATCGTGGCTCCCAGACGGCGCGGGCCGCCTTCGACAGCGACCTCCTCGCCGCTCTGGCAAGCTGCGAGACCGCCGCCGATGGCCGCCG
>CAZYOX010000148.1:0-10272 GCA_964649285.1 uncultured Bryobacterales bacterium
AGGTTTCCGATTCCCCGAATAACTCCAAAGGTCACTTCTCCTCATACGACTCTAGGGTCGGACGCGGCACGAGCGGTATCCTGATCGTGCCGTATTCTTGCCCATTCCTCTCCGTCAGTTCCGTGCGCATCTCGCCTGTTGTCCATGGCGTCTTGGATCGCCTCAGGCTGCTGTTCGGGAACGACTCGTGCAGGGCTGCGCCAAACAGTCGGGGAAATCTTGTTCGTACGTTACGCGCCCGCTTTGCCCCGCAGCGTCTCCGAAGGACCGCCGCGCATATTCACCCTATTGCGCCGCGACGATGCGACGAATCGTCCAGATAAGTGAACCGGAGTCCTCGTCCAGGGCGAACAGCCATGCTCTATCGTCCTGATCCCCACTCGTGTAGGTCCGGCCGCTTGCAACGGAAACCGCAGCCATGCCGACTCCGATTTCGGTCGCCTTCCATTCAAGCGGCGGGCCGTCTTCCGGCCACTGCTCAAGCAAGCCGCGTCTTGAGATATGCCGTCTCCGTTGGGGCCTCGCCATCGCGGCCAGTCGGCGGAAGCCGAGGGTGCAACCAGAACCCATGCCGCAGCAAGAACAATTGCAGGTTGGGCGAAGCTCCTAACTCCGGACGGCTTCCTTTTTAGCCCTTTGATCCTGCATAGCTCGTTCTCCTGGCGTCCAGCTTAGCGGTCAATCGTTCTTTGCACGTAATCCGGGTAGCGTGCGCCTTGCACCTCGATCTTTGATGTTGTTTCCTCGATCTCGCTCAGGTCGTCCGGCGTCAACTCGATGTCCGCCGCCGCGATGTTCTCTTCCAGGCGATGAAGCTTAGTTGTCCCCGGTATCGGCACGATCCAAGGGCTCCGCGCAAGCAGCCAGGCGAGCGCGATCTGTGCCGGTGTTGCGCCTTTTCGCTTCGCGATCTCCGCCAGCAAGTCCACAACCGCCTGATTCGCTTTGCGGGCCTCCGCCGCGAAGCGTGGCACCACGTTCCGGAAGTCAGTGCTGTCGAATTCCGTCTTCTCGTCGATCTTGCCGGTCAAAAAGCCCTTGCCCAGAGGACTAAACGGAATGAAGCCGATACCCAGTTCCTCAAGCGTCGGTAAGATTTCCTCCTCGGGCTCGCGCCACCACAACGAATACTCGCTTTGCAGCGCCGTGACAGGCATCACAGCGTGTGCGCGTCGAATCGTCCGCGCGCCGGCCTCCGACAGCCCGAAATGCCTCACCTTCCCTTCTTCGATCAATCCTTTGACTGCGCCCGCGACATCCTCGATGGGGACATTTGGGTCGACGCGGTGCTGGTAGAACAAGTCGATCCGATCAGTATTGAGTCGCCGTAGAGAGGCATCGGCCACTTCCCGGATGCGCTCCGGGCGGCTATCGAGACCTTCCTGCGGTTTGCCGTTCGGGAATCCGAACTTCGTCGCGATAACGACCTCGTCGCGGAAGGGCGCAAGAGCTTCGCCCAATAGCTCTTCGTTGACGAAGGGGCCATACGCCTCCGCGGTATCGAAGAACGTGACACCTCGATCGAAGGCCGCCCGCAACAGAGTTATCGCCTGCTTCTTATCGGTCGCTGGCCCGTAGCCGAAGCTCAGCCCCATGCATCCGAGCCCGAGCGCCGAGACTTCCGGGCCTCTAGTTCCAATCTTTCGCTTCTGCATCTGCTTCCCTCCGGCAGTGGTCCCGCCATTGATCCTAGGGGCCGCCCGCGTATAGACGATATCTAAATCCTGTCGATTCCTTGCCTATTCCTGCCGGATCGGGCGCCGCCGCGCCGAAAGTGCGTTATCCTGCGGCCTCGGGTCGTGATCGTCCTGATGGAAAAAGGCCCGCTGTTAAGAACTTCTGACCGGATGGACATGAGAACGGAGTTGGCCGCTAGGATCGAGCGGTTTGTCGGCCCAACGGGCTTTCGCGAGACCGAAATTCCCGATCTGATGCTCGTCCAGCGGACGCGCTTGGAGCGCCCCGCTTGCCGTACTTACGAACCCAGCGTGGCCGTGATCGCTCAGGGTCGCAAGCGCGTCGACCTTGGCGCCAAGTCATTCCTCTATGGCGAATCGCAATTTCTCCTGACCTCCGTCGAGCTGCCGATCGTCAGCCAGTTGGTTGAAGCCAGCAAGGAGCGGCCCTTCCTCGCCCTGCTGCTGAAATTGGACATGTCTGTGGTGCGCGACTTGCTCGCCAGCGAGAGGATCTCGGTGACTCCGGCATCCCGAGGCCCGGCGCTAGCAACGGGCGAGTCCAGTCCCGAGCTGCTAAACGCGTTCTGCAGACTCCTCGATTTGCTGGACACCCCGCAAGACATCGGTGCGCTTAGCGGCCTGATCCAGCGAGAAATCGCCTATCGCCTCTTGCGTGGTCCCGCAGGCGGACGCTTACGCGACATAGCGACCCTCGGCGAGCAAGACAACCGAACAGCAAAGGCGATTGCTTGGATCAAGGATAACTACGCCAAGCCTTTGCGCGTGGAAGACCTCGCGCGCATGGCCGGCATGGGCCTATCGACCTTTCACCGGCGCTTCCGCGAGCTCACGACGATGAGCCCTCTGCAGTATCAAAAACAGCTTCGTCTTCAGAATGCGCGGGCGAGCATGCTCACGGGAGCGGATGCGGCAGCTGCCGCGTTTGAAGTCGGCTACCAAAGCGCCAGCCAGTTCAGCCGCGAATACAGCCGCCTCTTCGGCCAACCGCCGCTCCAAGATATCCAATCTCTACGGCCCGATGCTTGAGGCTTTGCGTTCCTTGCTACCCTGGGATCAGCCGGGCGCTCTACGCCGTTTTGCGGAGAGCGAGCGATCATGGGTGCTGCGCCATGTCCGCCAAGTCCGCTCGATCTGCGATTAAAATATCTCAAATCAATCAGTTAGCGAAATTTCGGAGCGGACAAGAACGGACATCAGCGGAAATTGGCAGACATGGACGGAAAATGATGGCCGCCAAACGGACCTCAGCGGAGAAGTTCGGAAAGAATTGGCCCACACGAACGCAAACTGATCAAACGGCTGTTTGAATCCAAGGCAATTTGCTCCTAGGGGGCAAATACTCCTTGGCGGAAACATCCTGCCAAGGATATGATCGTTCATAGGAGCTCGGAATGCAGACCCAGATGTTGGCGTCGCCGGCGGTCAGGCCCCTTGGGGGCAAGGACGCAGTGCGCATACTAGTCGCGGCCGATCGCATGGCGGCGCGGCTGGCGCTGAAGGCTGTGCTAGAAAAGAGCGGTTATCTTGTTGATTCTGCGGCATCATATGCCGAAGCGATGGACAAGATAGAGAACAACGAGTTCGATCTCGTCCTGTGTGACATCAGGAATGACAAACCCGCTGCGGATCGTTTGATCACGCTGGCCAAAGGGCAGGAATATCGCCCCGCAACCGCGCATCTACAGATTACGGGAGACGAAGCCAGCGACCAGGACGAGGTCCTGGTGGAGCCGGTCGACGTGCCGGAACTGCTGACCGAGATCACAGACCTGCTAGCCGCTCGGGCCGCTGATCGCGCGTTGCGCACCGCCCGCCGCGCATCCTGAAACACTTCCGCTAGTCAGCCTGCCCGGTTGCTAAACTTGCGGCTGCTATGTCGCACATTCTGGCCCTCGACGAGGGCACCTCGAGCACGCGGGCGCTCGTTTTCAATCGCAACGCAGTCGTCGTGGCGACCTACCAGTCGCCGATCGCCTGCCAATACCCAAAGGAAGGCTGGGTAGAACAAGATCCGCGGGAAGTTTGGAAGGCGCAACTGAACGCCGCCAAGTACTCCATTGAAAATGCGCACCTAAGAGCCAAGGACATCCAAGCGTTGGGCATCACGAACCAGCGCGAGACGACCGTCATCTGGGACCGCACGACCGGTCGGCCCGTCGGCCCCGCGATCGTTTGGCAATGCCGCAGAACGGCGGACATTTGTCGCCGTCTGACCACGGAAAAGCGCGGGCAGGAAGTGACCGACAGCACGGGGCTAGTCATTGATCCGTATTTCTCAGCGACGAAGATCGGTTGGATCCTCGATCACATCAACGATGGGCGGTCGCGAGCCGAGAACGGCGACTTGGCTTTCGGGACGATGGACTCGTGGCTGGTCTGGAACCTGACCGGCGGCCGAGAACACGTTATTGACATCACCAACGCCTCGCGAACTGCGCTCATGAACTTGAGCGACGGCGCCTGGGACGAGCGGATGTTGGAACTGTTCGGCGTACCCAAACCGATGTTGCCGCGGATAGTTCCCTCCTGCGGAGTGGTTGGAACGACCAACGGCGATCTGATCGGGACGGAGATTCCGATTGCGGGTATCGCCGGAGACCAACAGGCGGCGCTGTTTGGGCAGGCCTGTTTCCGGCCGGGCCTGTCGAAGAACACCTACGGGACGGGGTGCTTTCTGCTGCTCAACACGGGCGAGCAGCGGCCAACGTCGAAGAATGGTCTGCTGTCGACCACAGCTGCATCGCAAGACGGCAAACCGCGTTACGCGCTGGAGGGCAGCATTTTCGTCGCGGGCGCCGTCGTCCAATGGCTGCGAGATGAGTTGAAGTTGATCTCTAGCGCTGCCGAGACAGAGACGTTGGCGAGCAGCGTTTCGGACACGGCAGGCGTGCATCTGGTGCCGGCGTTCGTTGGCTTGGGCGCGCCGCATTGGGACGCGCAAGCGAGGGGAGTGATTTCGGGGTTGACGCGGGGAGCGAAGCGCGAGCATATCGTGCGCGCTGCGTTGGAGAGCATCGCTTATCAGACCAGGGAACTAGTGGAGGCGATGGACGCCGATGCGCCGTCTCCGATGACCGAATTGCGGGCCGACGGCGGCGCCTCGGCCAACGACTTCCTGATGCAGTTTCAGGCCGATATCTTGGGCAAGCCTGTCGTCAGGCCCGCGAATCGGGAGACCACCGCGGCGGGAGCCGCCTATCTGGCGGGATTGGCGACGGAGTTCTGGAGCGGAACGGACGAGCTGGAGCGGTTCTGGAGGGCGGATCGAATCTTCGAGCCGACGATGCCGTCGGAGCGGCGCGAAGAGCTGTTCGCCGGTTGGAAGAAAGCCGTGGAGCGGGCGCGGTTGTAGGCGAACCGCCTCGCCTAGGGAGACTCGCCGGCAACGACCTAGTTACAATCGAGGTTTGATGCCGGGTTTACAATTCTCTTCCCAACATGTTGCTTTAGTCACTGGCGCAAGTCTCGGCATCGGAGCCGAGACCGCCGTTGAGTTTGCTCGTCGTGGCGCGAAGGTAGCCGTACATTACAACTCCAGCAAGGCTCAAGCCGAAGAGGTCGCAGCCCGCATCGAGAAGCTAGGCGGTAAAGCCTGGCTGTTCCAGGCCGACGTTTCGGATCCGGATCAGGCTCGCGACCTGGCCAAGAACGTCCTCGAAACCTGCGGACGAGTCGACACCTTGGTGAATAATGCCGGGTCGCTCGTCGAGCGCCGGCCGTTCCTGGAACTGACTGATGATTTGTGGCGGCGGATTATCGACATCAACGTCACCAGCGTGATCTGGGTGAGCCAGCCCATCGCGCGGCACATGATCGAACGGAAATCGGGCTCGATCATCAACCTGGGTTCCATCGCTGGCCACAACGGCGGCGGCCCTGGCGCGATTCCTTACGCAACGTCCAAGGCTGCGGTCACTTGTATGACCAAGGGCATGGCCAAGGAGCTGATTGCGCACGGAATTCGGGTGAATGCGGTGAATCCCGGCGTGATCTTGACGCCCTTTCACGAACGGTTCACCAACGACGAGAACATGAAGAGGATGGTCGGCATGATTCCGCAGGGGCGGGCGGGCACGGCTGACGAGATTGCCGGCGTGATTGCGTTCTTGGCAAGCAAGGACGCCAGCCACATCGTGGGCGAATCGATTGAAGTAAACGGCGGCATGTTGATGGACTAGCCGGCCCTACACGAATTTCCGACGGGATCAATGACTTTTTCCGAAAGCTTTCTTCGGCAGAGCGGCCGTCTAGCTGTTCTGCTCACGGCAATCTGCTGGCCCGCCATGGCACAGGGCTCCGCCGCGCCGGCGGATGCACCCCTGCCTGAATGGCTCGACCTGGGAGTGGAGGCTCGCTCAAGAATCGAGTTCCGCTCGAACATTAACCATCAGAGCGATCGCGACGACACCGTTAACTGGACGCGCCTACGGCTGAGTCTTGGCGTGGCGCCGACGTCTTGGCTGCGGTTTCGTTTTCAAGGACAAGATGCGCGTGTAGGGGGCGTAGCCTCCTGGCGTAACCCGACCAACGTGGACAAATTTGATGTCCGCGAGGCCTATGTCTCCCTGGGTAGGTCCGATCAGACGCAACTGCATGTAGGCCGGCAAGAATTGTCGTACGGCGACGACCGTCTCATCGGCCGGCGCAACTGGAACAATATCGATCCGGCCTGGGATGCGGCTCGCCTCGTCTTGCAGCGCGGGGATTACCGGTTGGACCTTTTCTCGATGGCGTTTGTCGAGGCAGACGATGACCACTTCGACCCGCTGATCGAAGGGAATCGTTTGCACGGCTTCTACGGGCAAATCGGTTCTTGGATTCCAGGAGCTCAGGTTTAGCCGTATGCCTTCTACGCATCGCGGCCACGCTTCAACGGGGTCCAAGATCGTGGTCCGGATTCAGGCGCTTACACGGCCGGGTTTCGCGTCGCCGGCCAAGCCGCTGACTGGATCGACTATGATTTTGAGCTCACGGGCCAGCGCGGACATGCCCGAGGCACGCAACTGCGGGGATGGGCCAGCGCCGAAAGCTTGTCGTTCGGCAGCAACGACTGGCCGCTACGCACTCGGCTACGCGCGTTGCACGACTTCGCGTCGGGCGACGACGGCCGCGAGGCAAGCCGCCAGTCCACGTTCGATCCGCTGCATCATGCTCGGCACAAACACTTGGGGATGGTCGATGCCGTGGGACGCCGCAACATCCAAGCGTTAACACTGGGGTGGGAGGGCTACATGCATCCGCGTTTGCGGTTGCGGGTGAACCATCTCGACTTTTGGTTGGCCTCGCGTTTCGACGGACTGTACGGCATCAACGGCAGTGAGGCAGTTGCCGCTCCGGCCAGCGGCGCCGTCAGCGCGAAGATCGGCTCGGAATGGGACGTGGTTCTGCGTTTCGCCACGCCGCTCGACGGGCTCACAGTGGAAGGCGGACCAGGTCTGTTTTATCCCGGCGGATTCCTGGAGAGGCAGGTCGGCGAATTCGCCAAGACGAAGATGATCTACCTCAATCTGGAATATCAGCTCTAAGCGACCGGCTCGGAGGCGCGCAACGCCGCCGCTGGCCCGTTGGGGCGGATCTCGAAGGGTTCGGCCGAGGCGGGAATCAGATAGCAATCGCCCGGCCGATAGGAATCAGCGCCGATGCGTCCGCTGCCTTCGACGAACATCAGCAGCTCGAACCGCTCGGGACTCGCTGAATAGGAGACGGCGGAGGTCCAGGCAAGCTTCTCCGTCTCGAAATAGGGGCATCGAGCGAGCAGCGTTCGGTCGAAGGTCGAATCGGGAATCGACTGCGGTACGACCTTCTGGCGGGTAGCATCCGAGCGGACGACTGCGGCGCCTTGCTCTATGTGCAATTCTCGCGGCTTGCCTGATGGGTCGAGCCGGCCGAAGTCGAAGAAGCGATACGTCAGGTCGGAGTTTTGCTGAATCTCGCAGATGGTCACGCCTGCGCCGAGCGTGTGCAGCGTGCCGGGCTGGATCAATATGGCATCGCCGGCGGAGACGGGGACCCAGTTGAGGAAGCGCTCGATTTCACCGCTCTTTGCCGCTGCGACGAGTTGCGCCGGAGACATCTGCTCGGTGAGTCCCAAGACGACGGAAGCGCCGGGAAGCGCCGCTGCGACGTACCAGAACTCCGTCTTGCCGGGACCGCCCTCGTGCTTTAGGCCGTATTCATCGTCCGGATGTACCTGGACCGAAAGGGTCTGCGCCGCGAAGAGCATCTTGGCGAGAATCGGGAAATAAGGACTGCGGGGCGTCGAATCGCCCCCAGATCCGGGCGAGCGCCGGACTAGCTGACGCGGCTGATGCCCGACGCCCATCAGGCGGGCGCCGAATTCGGTCATTAACGAGCCAAGGCTTCGGCCGGCCAACGGCCCGTTCGATACCTGGTTGGCCTCGAACGAATACCAAATCTCGCCCACCGGTTCGGCGAAGTCGCCGAAATAGGGGCGTAGGTCCTTTGTTCCCCAGATCCGTTCGCGAGGCGAGGGCGTTAAACGTAAGGGATAAAGAGACGTCACGACAGGCCAGTCATGAAGCGCCTAAGGCGCGCTACTCCCTCTTTGATATCGTCCATCGAAGCCGCATAGGAGATGCGGATGTGTTCGTTGGTACCGAAGGCCTCGCCGGGCACGACGGCGACATGTTCATCGTCGAGCAGCTTGGCGGCGAAGTCCATGGCCGACCGAATGCCGGATTTGCCGAACGCCGAGCTGATGTTGGGATAGGCGTAGAAAGCTCCGCCCGGAGTGGGGCATTCGATGCCGGGAATCTCGTTGAGCGCCGGGACGATGTAGTCGCGGCGGCGGCGATACTCGGAGAGCATGCCGGTTACGGAGTCTTGCGGGCCGTTCAGAGCTTCAATGGCGGCCTTTTGGACGATCGACGTCGGGTTCGAAGTCGAGTGGCTCTGCAAGTTGTTGATGGCCGCGATCAGCTCCTTCGGCCCTAGCGTGTAACCCAGGCGCCAGCCGGTCATGGCGAAGGTTTTAGACAACGAGCCGATGACGACGACGTTGGGCTTGGCCCCCGGCAGAGAGGCGATCGAAAAGGGGTCGCCTTCATAGACGAACTTGCAGTAACACTCATCCGTCATCAGCAGGATGCCGCGAGACGAGGTCAACTCGTAGATCTTTTCGAATTCCGCCCGGTCGACAACCGCGCCGCTGGGATTGTTGGGCGAGTTGACGATCACCATGCGCGTCTTCGGAGTCAGGACCTTCTCGATGGCGGCGGCGGTAAGCCGGTAGCCGTCGGATTCCTCAGTCTTCACCTGCACGCAGCGTCCGCCGTGATAGTTGATCACGTCGTAAAAGGTCACCCAATAGGGCACAGGCAAGACGACCTCGTCACCATGATCGAGCACGGCGGCCATGACGTTGAAAATGGCGTGCTTGCCGCCTATGGAGGCGATGCACTCGGACTTGCCGTAATCCGTTCCCAGATCGCGACGATGCCAATTCGTGATGGCCTCCAGCAGCGCTGGGACGCCGCCAGCGGCGGTGTAGCGCGTGAAGTTATCATCAAGCGCCTGCTTGGTCGCGTCTTTGATATTCGCGGGCGTCGGAAAGTCCGGTTCGCCGGCGGCGAAGGCGATAACGTTGATCCCGCTGGCCTTGAGTTGGCTGGCTTTGGCCGTCACCGCCATAGTGGCGGATTCACTGATCCGAGACGTGCGTTCTGAGAGCTTCATCTACTTACAGATTACTGTGTTTGGCTCGCAGCTTGGCGACTACGGCATCGGGAACTAGACCGGCCACGTCGCCGCCCAGACGGCTGACTTCCTTGACTATGCGGGAGCTGAGATAGCTGTACTGCTCGGATGCCGGTATGAACAAGGTTTCAAGGTCTGAGCTGAGCTGGCGGTTCATCAGCGCCATCTGCAGTTCGTACTCGTAGTCCGAGACCGCCCGGATGCCGCGCAGGATCAGCTTGGCGCCGCGTTGACGGGCATAGTCCACCAGCAGGCCGTCAAAGCTGTCCACCGACACATTGGGGAGGTCGGCGACGGACCGCTCCAACATCTCCACACGTTCCTCGATGGTGAACAAGGGGCTCTTCGAGTCGTGCCGCAGTGCGGCGACGATGACCTGGCCGAAAATCTTGGATGCTCGTTGGATGAGGTCCAGGTGCCCGTTCGTTACCGGGTCGAAGGAGCCCGGATAGATTGCTAGCAGCTGCGGCTCTGATAGACCTGACATTCCGCCCGATTTTACCAATCGGGGACGCTGCCGGAGGTGCGCTTCTTCCTCAGGGAGTCCCCAAGGGCGATCAGGCATAATTGACCCAGAAAAGGAGACGAACGCTTGCAGACGAATGAGATCGGCGGAGGCTTTACGATTTCGAACACCGAGACAATTCCCGGCCGCCGGATTATCGAGTTCTACGGCGTGGTGTCGGGGAGCACGGTTCGGGCCAAGCATCTGGGCAAGGACATCTTGGCGGGTCTGAAGAATCTCGTCGGCGGAGAGTTGAAGAGCTATACGGAGTTGCTCAACGAAGCTCGCCAGGAGGCTCTGGAGCGGATGATCGCCGAGGCGCGGTCAATGGGGGCTAATGCAGTTGTGAAC
>CAZYOX010000149.1:0-10253 GCA_964649285.1 uncultured Bryobacterales bacterium
CCTCAGCTTGGCGACCTCGTCAAGACACTCCTCCAGCGGATCCCCTCGCCTCGTGATGAAATCGCCAGTCAAGAACGCGACCTGCGGCCTTAGTTCATTAGCCATTCCGACAACGCGGCGCAACTCCCTGCGGTTCAAGTAAGGGCCGTAGTGAATGTCGCTGAGTTGCACGATTCGTAGCCCGTCCAGATCGGCAGACAACCCTTTGAAGCGAAGTTCGCTCTCGCGCACCTCGAAAGCATCGCGGCCTATGAACGTTCCATACCCGCCCGCGACGAACGGCAGGGCCATGGCGGTCTTGGCTGATCCGTCCAAAAAGTCGCGGCGCGAGAATCCATCGGAGGCTCGCGCTTCTCCTGCCGGCCCGTACAGCCGGCTCGCGGCGCTCCACGCCAGATAGGCGGCATAGGCCCCAAAGGAACCGGCCACGTGGACTGCCGAGACCAGGTGAAACCCCGACGGGACGCTCCGTGACAATTCGTACGCTTCCAGGTGCAGCGTGACCATCTCCGAGACCAAGATCAGGAATAGTCCGCAGACCCCCGCCGCGACGCTTAGAGCGGCGGCCCAGCGCACGCGCCGGCGCTGGAGAAACCTGTGGAACAAAACGGCGAAATGAACCTGGGCGATGACCAGAAACAGTTCGGCGGCGCGCGTTGCCGCCTTCATCGCAAACGGGATGGTTTCGACCACGGGGCGCTCCTATGTTCTCGCCCTGTGAAGCGGCGAGCAAGCCGTAAATCGCTTAGAGGCGCCCTGGCTTGCCCCTTAGGACATCCCCGCAGGGGGAAACCTTCATCCGGGCGGCTTCGTCCTACTAGGTGCACTCTGCAATCGCTATGATGAGCTTGTGGCAGGCCCGAAGGAGAAGGCAGTCGTTTTGTTAAGCGGCGGCATGGATAGCTGCGTCACCGCAGCCATCGCAGCTTCGCGGTACGAAGTGGCGGCGCTGCACTCCAATTACGGTCAGCGCACGGCCGCGCGTGAGCGCCGCGCCTTCGAGGACATTTCCGATAAATTGGGAATAAAACAACGTTTGGTGATTGATCAGCGCTACATGTCGGCAATCGGCGGCTCCGCCCTGACCGACAACGAGATTCCCGTGCCCGAATTTAGCCGCGGGTCTATGGGAGCCGAAGGCATTCCGGTTACCTACGTTCCTTTTCGCAATGCCCATTTCCTATCCGCGGCGATCTCTTGGGCAGAGGTCATTTGCGCTTCACGCGTCTTCATCGGCGCCGTGGAGCAAGATAGCTCGGGCTATCCCGACTGTCGCCCGGAGTACTACCGCGCCTTTCAGACCGTCTCGGAAGTCGGTACTCGGCCCGAGACCTCCATCCGTATCGAGACGCCCTTGATTCACCTTTCCAAGACGGAGATCATTCGTCGAGGACTCGCTCTGGGCGCGCCGTTGGAGTTGTCGTGGTCCTGCTACCAGCAGGGCGATACCGCCTGCGGCCGATGCGATAGCTGCGCCCTGCGCCTACGCGCCTTTCATATGGCAGGTACGCCTGATCCCGCGCCGTACAGTTTTGACGCCGTGCGGGAGCCTGACCGTGACCCCAATGATGTTGTATCCTTTTCCTGACCGAGGAGTTGACCATGCTGAACAACCTACTGAGGACATTGACCTTCACACTCTTCCTAGCGCTAATCGCCGCTCCTGCCTGGGCTCAGGTCGGACGGCTGAACGGCAAGGTAATCGGTGAGGACGGCAAGCCCCTTCAGGGCGCCGTCATCAAGATGGAGCGCACGGACCAAAAAGGCTCCTACCAAGTTAAGACCAACAAGAAGGGTCAGTACATACACGCCGGACTCCCGTGGGGAACGTACGATGTTGCTCTGACGATTAAGGACGAAGCTGTCCAAACCATGCAGGGCATCGCGGTTCGCGGGTTTGAACCGACCGTGGTCGACTTCGATTTGAAGGCCGCCAAGGAGCGCGCCGAGGCCGAGGCCGGCGGACTCCCCGCCGAGGATGCGACAGCAGGCATGAGCGAAGAAGAGAAGAAGGCCTATGAAGAGGCGCTCGCGCAACGCCAGAAAGATCTCGAGCAAAACGCTGCTCTAAACACTGCCTTCAACAACGGCATGACCGCGCTCAAGGCCGGGGATTACGAAACTGCCGTCACGGCCCTCAAGGAAGCTGTCACGATTAGCGACACCCAGGATGTCATCTGGGGAAATCTCGGCGAAGCGCAGTCGAAGCTGGCCCTCACGAAGCAGGGCGACGAGCGTACCGCGATTATGAACGAGGCCGCCGCCTCCTATACCAAGGCGATGGAACTCAATCCCACTCAGGCCGGTTACGCCAACAACCTCGGCCTCGCCTTGATTCAGGCTGGAAAGACCGAAGAGGGCATGGCCAAGCTGCAGCAAGCCGCTTCCGCCGACCCTGCTAATGCCGGCAAGTACTACTTCAATGTCGGCGCCATCCTGACCAACACCGGCGACGTCGACGGCGCGATCGAAGCTTTCCGCAACGCAACCGTGGCGCAGCCGGACTACGCTGCCGCCCACTACCAACTAGGCATGTCGCTGGTCGGCAAAGCCACCTTCACTCCCACCGGAGAGATGCAGCCGGTCGAGGGTACGCTGGAAGCCTTCCAGAAGTACCTCGAACTGGAGCCCACCGGCGCTGACGCGGAGACCGCCAAGGCCATGGTGGCCAGCTTGACGGGCAGCGTCGATACAAGCTTGAAGAAATAGCCTTCGCCGGCCCCGCGAAGCAACCATCAGGGCGTCGGCCGACCGGCCGGCGCCCTTCGTTGTTTTATCCCCTACTTATGCGCATCATCGTCATTCTCATCTTGATCGTGATCGCCATCGGGCTGGCGCGCATGCTCGTGGGCGATGTTATCAAGGCCGTCAGCAAGTCGATGAAAACTCCTCCTCCCGAAGCCTCTCCCGGTTCCCATTCAGCAACTGCGGCCGGGCGCTTAGTCAAAGATCCTGAGACGGGCAGCTATGTCGACGAGCGCTCCGCCGTCAAGGCCGACGTCAAGGGAACGACGTATTTCTTCGAGTCCGCGGCAAGCCGCGACGCCTTCCTGCGCAAGCATTCGTAGCGCGCTCCTCGCATTCGGGTTCGCTTGATCCCTAAAATGGAAGTTCGCTCTGACTTCGCCGCTTGCAACGAGTTGCCCATGCTGAGTTCGCGGCCGTCCGCCGGCATGTGCATCGCGCTCTCGAATTTCTGATCGCGGCGAACGCGTTGCATCGATCGGCTCACAGGTTTCTATGGCTTACAAAATCATCAGCGATCTCGACCTTCAAGGGAAAAAAGTTTTCATGCGCGTTGACTTCAACGTGCCCCTAGACAAAGCGACGGGGACCGAGATTACTTCCGACACGCGCATCCGCGCCGCCCTGCCCTCTATCCAATACGCGCTCGATCACGGCGCCGCCCTCGTCTTGGCCTCTCATCTAGGACGTCCCGACGGCAAGCGTGTGGCGACAATGAGCCTCAAGCCAGTCGCTGTGCGGCTCTCTGAGCTCTTGGGACGGCCCGTGACCATGGCCAACGACTGCGTCGGTCCCGAAGTCGAAGCTCTCGCCGCTGGACTCAAGCCAGGCGACGCATTGTTGCTTGAGAATCTGCGCTACCACGCCGAAGAAGAAGCCAACGACGCCGCGTTCTCAAAGCAACTCGCCGCGCTCGCCGACGTCTACGTCAACGACGCCTTCGGAACAGCGCATCGTGCTCACGCCTCCACTGCCGGCATTGTTCCATTTCTAGGTGACTGCGCTGCCGGTCTGCTGATGGATAAGGAACTCTCCTGGCTCTCGAAGGCGACAGCAACTCCGGAACATCCGTACGTCGCTATCGTCGGCGGCGCAAAAATTTCCGGCAAGATCGACGTCGTCGAAAACTTCTTGCGTCTGGCCGACAAGGTTCTCATCGGCGGCGCCATGGCCTATACGTTTTTCAAGGCGCAAGGCAAGGAAGTCGGCGGTTCGCTCGTCGAGGAGGAGAAGCTCGAACTCGCCAACGAGACCATGGCCAAAGCCGGCGGCAAGTTGATGTTGCCTGTTGATCACGTCGTCGCTTCAAGTTTTTCCGCCGCGGCCGACACGCAAACGCTCGACGTCGATAACCCTGTCCCTGCAGGTTGGATGGGCCTCGATATCGGTCCCAAGACCATCGCCGCATACGCACAACAAATCGCCGGCGCCAAGCTGATCGTTTGGAACGGTCCAATGGGAGTCTTTGAGTTAGAGCCCTTTGCTAATGGAACGCTTTCGATCGGTCGCGCTGTCGCCGACTCCTCAGCAGTGAGCATCGTCGGCGGCGGCGATTCCGAAAAAGCGATTAAGAAAGCCGGCATCGGCGGCAAGATTTCACACGTCTCTACCGGAGGCGGCGCTTCTCTCGAATTCCTTTCCGGATTGCAGTTGCCCGGCGTCGAAGCTCTCGGCGGCATCTAGTCAAACATTCGCATCTCGATTTGATAGGCTTGCCGAAACAGTTTGCGGAAGCCGCGTCTTTGTCGCGCTAGATCTCTATTCCTAAGCCGCGGCGCGTCGATACAATGGGTTCGCTTCTTCTGTAGTTCATGCCGCAGACGACTTCGACATCGCCGCTCATGCGGCAATATCACTCGATCAAGGAACAAGTCCCAGGGACTCTACTCTTCTTCCGGCTCGGCGATTTCTTCGAGCTGTTCTTTGAAGACGCCATCATCGCGGCCCGTGAACTCGACATCACTCTCACGTCACGCAACAAGGAACAGGGCGAGAAGATTCCCATGTGCGGCGTTCCCGCCCGAAGCGCTGATTCCTACATCGCCAAGCTGATCGAAAAGGGTTATCGCGTCGCCATTTGCGATCAAGTCGAAGTGCCGTCTAAAGGCAAGAAGCTCGTTCGCCGCGAAGTGACGCGCATTGTCACGCCGGGCACAGCCAGCGACCTCGGACTGCTGAAGTCCGGCGAGAACAATTACCTTGCGGCCGTCATACAGCGCGGCGATCTAACCGGTTTGGCCTACGTCGATATCTCAACAGGCGAGTTCCGCATTTCCGAGATGCCCGCTAGCGATGCAGCGACCGCATTGGAAACCCTTCAAGTCCGCGAAGTGCTCTCGCCCTCGGCCGGACCGCTCTTCCAAACCAATTCTCATCGCAACGGCAACGCACGCCGCCAAATGCACACCGAAGTCGAACCCTGGACATTCGATTTCGACTTCGCCGAGCGCCTGCTCAAAGATCATTACGGTCTGCACTCGCTCGACGGTCTAGGCATCGCCAACCGCCGTGTTGCGGTCTCCGCCGCAGGCGCGCTGCTGCACTACCTGCGCGAAACGCAGCGAGCCGCGCTTCACCACCTTGAGCGGCCCTCCTGGTTCCAACAGCAAGAGCGCATGACGCTGGACGCCGTCACCGTGCGCAATCTCGAAATCGTCGAACCGCTCTTTCGCGGCTCCAAGAACTCCACGCTCCTGCACACCATCGACCACACGTCCACCGCTATGGGCGCACGCCTGCTGCGCCAACAAGTGCTGCGTCCTTCGCTCGATCGACAGGAGATCGAAGCTCGCTCGGGCGGCATCGCTGAACTGATCTCGCAGACCATCACGCGCACCGAGATCGCGCGCGAACTACAGTGCGTTGCAGACATCGAACGCCTGTTGGCCCGCGTCTCCCTCGGCTCCGCCACGCCCCGCGACGTGGTCAGCCTCGGGCTGTCGTTGCGCTCTCTGCCCATGTTGCGCGGCCTCGCCGGCAAACTACAGTCCCCGCGTATGCGTCATCTGCTCGAACGCATGGAAGAGCTGGCCGACATTCGCGAACGCATCCTGACGACTCTCGATGAGAACCCGCCCCTTTCGATCTCCGACGGCGGCGTGGTCGCCAAGGGCTTCGATGCCGAATTGGATGAACTGCGCGAACTCAGCCGCAACAGCCGCGGCTTTATCGCCCGCCTAGAAGCGCAGGAGCGTGAGCGCACCGGCATCGGTTCCCTGAAGGTTCGCCACAATAGCGTTTTCGGATTCTACATCGAGGTCTCCAAGGCCAACGCTCACCTCGTGCCCGCGTCGTACGATCGCAAGCAGACGCTAGTCAACGCTGAGCGTTTTATCACCCCCGAGTTAAAAGACTACGAATCGAAAGTCGTCGAGGCCGAGGGACTCATCCTCACGAAAGAGAAAGCGATTTTCGAAAGCGTGCGCGCCGCAACGGCTGCCGAGGCGCAACGCATTCGCCAAGTCGCCGCCGCCGTGGCCGAACTCGACGTCCTCGTCGGCTTGGCCGTTGTCGCCGCCGAACGCAAGTATGTCCGTCCCGTATTCACTGACACGGGCGAGATCCAGATTTGCGCCGGGCGCCACCCCGTCATCGAAGCCCTCGCCGAAGAGGACGGATTCGACCGCTTCATCCCCAACGACGTCTATCTCAACAACGCCGATCATCTCTGCGCGCTGATCACCGGACCCAATATGGGCGGCAAGTCCACCTATCTACGCCAGGTGGCTTTGATCTGCATCCTCGCTCAGATCGGCTCCTTCGTTCCCGCCGCGGAAGCGCGGCTTCCGATCGTGGATCGCGTCTTCACGCGCATCGGAGCCAGCGACAATCTGGCTATGGGGCGCTCCACGTTCATGGTTGAGATGACCGAGACCTCCGAGATCCTCAACACCGCCACCTCGCGCAGTCTCGTGCTACTCGACGAAGTCGGGCGCGGAACCTCTACCTTTGACGGTCTCTCGATCGCCTGGTCCGTCGTCGAAGACATCTGCACGCGCGTCGGCGCCAAGACGCTCTTCGCTACGCACTACCACGAACTCACCGAACTCGCCGACATCCTCGAAGGCGTGTTCAATCTGCACGTCGGCGTTCAAGAGTCCGGCGACCGCGTCATTTTTCTGCGTAAAGTCGAGCCCGGCAAGGCCAGCCGCAGCTACGGCATTGAAGTCGCACGCCTGGCCGGGCTGCCGCTGCCGGTAATCGACCGCGCCCGCCGTATTCTCGAAATGCATGAGCAACGTGAAGTCTCGGTCACCGAAGAGCTGGCGCCTCCTTCTCACGCGCACGCTCCCCTGCAAGTCTCCATCTTCCAGGCAGACGCCGGCGTCATGGAAGAGTTGCGCTGTCTCGACGTCGACAATCTCAAGCCGATCGAGGCTCTCAACCTACTCACTTCCTGGCAGCATCGCCTGTCTCACGCCGCCAAGGCCCTCAACTAAATGTTGGTGGCGGGGCTCATGAGCGGCACGTCCGTCGACGGCATCGACGTCGCTCTCGTTCAGATCGAGGGCGAAGGCTTTGACCAACGCATTCGTCCCGTCGCCTTTCACGAAATCCCCTACCCGGCAGGGGTGCGCCACGGCGTATTCGCCATCTCCAACGCCGAGATCAGCACCGCGCGCCTGAGCCAGATGAACTTCCTGCTGGGCGAGATCTTCGGCGACGCCGTTGTTGAAGCGTGCCGCCGATCTTCGATTCCGCTCAGCCGACTTGAACTGGTCGGCTCGCACGGTCAAACGATTTACCACCAGGCCTCAGCCACAACGCTTTATGATCGCGCCGTGTCCAGCACGCTGCAGATCGGAGAACCCGCGCTCATCGCGGCACGCACCGGCGTCCCTGTCATTGCCGACTTTCGTCCTGCCGATATGGCCGTCGGCGGCCAAGGCGCACCCCTCGTGCCTTATGTCGACTACTTGCTCTACCGTCACGCGCAGAAAGGCCGCATCGCGCTCAATATCGGCGGTATCGCCAACCTCACAGCTATCCCGCCGGGCGCGCCTCCTGAGGCCGTTGTCGCCTTTGACTCCGGCCCGGGCAACATGGTCATCGACGCCCTCGTCTCGCAGTTTTCCGTTGGCGCGCTCACCTTCGACCGCGACGGCCGCATGGCGGCCTCAGGACGCGTTAACCATCCCCTGCTTGCCGAATTGATGAGGGCCCCCTACATCAGGCGCTCCCCGCCCAAGAGCTGCGGACGCGAGCAGTACGGCGCCGCCTTCGTCTCGGGATTGCTCGCCAACGGCCTGCCCGCCGCCGATCTTGTCGCCACGGCAACCGCCTTCACGGTCGCCGCCATTGCCCAAGCGGTGCGCAGCTTCGTCGCCCCCCCAATGTCCGTGGACGAATTGATCGTTTCCGGCGGCGGCGCTAAGAATCCCGAGATCTTGCGCCGTCTGCGCGAACAGCTCCACCGCACGCGCATTCTCCACTCCAGCGAATTGGGCATTGACGGCGATGCCAAAGAGGCCATCGCATTCGCCGCCCTTGCGTATGAGAGTTGGCATCGCCGGTCAGCCAATCTGCCGTCCGCCACGGGCGCGCGTCGCCCGGCCATCCTCGGCAAAGTCTGCTATCCGCCCTGCTGAGCGATAATGGCCGAACGATGAAACTGTGTACCGCCGAGTTCGACGGCGCAAAATTCGCCGCCATCCTCAAAGGCGATAGCCTGCTGCCCGTCTCCGACGTCAACATCAAGCGCGGCACGCGCTTTTCCAGCAATTTGCTCGACCTGATTAGAGATCCCGACGCCGCCGCCCTCGGCGATCTCTCAAAAGGCCTCGCCGCAACTATCCCCCTCGCCGAAGCGCGCCTGTGTCTTCCCTACGAGCGGCCCGGCAAAGTCTGGTGCATCGGGCTCAACTACAAGACCCACGCCGAAGACCTCAACGCCCAGCAGCCCGAAGAGCCCGGCAGTTTCATGAAGCCTTCTTCTTCGCTCTTCGAGCCTGGCGGCGAGATCCGCCTGCCGCCCGAACGCCTCACCAAAGACGTCGATGCCGAGGGCGAACTGGCGCTAGTCTTCGGCAAGCGCTGCAAGGACGTGCCCATCGAAGACGTCCCCAGCGTGCTCTTCGGCTACACCACGACGCTCGACATGACCGCGCTCGACATCCTGGCCAAGAACACCCGCTACCTGCAGCGCGCCAAGAGCTTCGACACCTTCTTCACGTTCGGCCCGATCATCGTCACCAAAGACGAAGTCCCCAATGTGGAAGACGTCGAAGTCATCACCATCCACAACGGGAAGGAATTCTCGCGCGACTTCGTGCGCAACATGCGCCACCTGCCGTTCAAGCTCGCCGCCTTCCATAGCGAAGTGATGACCTTCGAACCGGGCGACATCCTCTCGACCGGATGTCCCAAAGGCGCGCGCATCAAGAGCGGCGACACGGTCGAAGCGCATGTCACCGGCGTCGGCCGTCTCAGCGCGACGGTTCGTTAATTAGAAGTATGCGCGCCAGCCAACTTCACCACGTCGTCGCCCTCAATGGGCTTGTCTAGGTCGGCTAGGCTGAACTGCTTCTCAAGCGAGTGGAAGACCGACAGCGACCGCGCCAGTTCATCCACATCGGCGCCCTCGTCCACGGTCACTTCGTGCTCCACCCAACTGCACAGCGGAATATTGCGAAAGTACAAGCGCTCTTGCACGACTAAGCACTTGCGGTTGGCGAACAGCATCTTCTGATCGCGGATAAAGCGCCGCTGCTCGGTACGCAAATCCCGCATAAACGCTTCCAGCGTAGCGTTGCGCGATGCTTCTTCCCGTAACCGGTTCAGTTCATCGAGCGCGGTCTTCTGCGCTTCAATCGACGCTCGCGCCTCGCCAAGACTTTGCCGCTCCCGCGCTAACTGCACTTCCATGCGCTGCTGCATGATAAACACGGCGAGCACCGCCGATCCCACGCAAAGGCAAATCGGCAAGAAGACCCAGAGTGCGGCCTGCAGAGTCATAGCATTGTCCAGGACGAGAACATTATAACCTCGATTTGTAGGACCCCGGATCGTGCATCCGCTACCATCAACAGCGATGACAGACCCCGGCTTCGACGAAATTGGACAGTTGCTTGCCGAGCACGGACCTGCAGGCTTCGACCTGCTTGCCGAGCGCTTTATCGCCTCCGGTAACTTCCCCGCCGCGTTCGAAGCTCGGCTGTTGAAGAAGCGCGTCGAGCTGGGACTGCCGCTGCTGGCCCAGTCCCAAGGAGATCTATCGGCGGATGACGCCAAAACTTACGCCGATACCCAAATCGCTGCCGCGCGCGAAGTCGGCACGCTTTATCTCGGCCGCCGGGACATTCGCCGCGCTTGGCCCTACTTCCGCGCCATCGGCGAAACATCGCTCGTCAAAGACGCCATAGAGAGGCTTCCACCCGACGCAGACGGCGACCTTATCGACGGCGCCATCGAAGTCGGTTTCTACGAAGCCGTCCATCCAGAGAAGGGCCTCGAGCTGCTGTTGCATCGCCACGGCATCTGCCGGGCGATCACCACCTTCGGCCAATACC
>CAZYOX010000150.1:0-10208 GCA_964649285.1 uncultured Bryobacterales bacterium
GTTCTTATTCACAGACGACACGGCCGACGCACTTCGAGCGGGGCTGCAAACCAGTTCGCGCGCGGATCCGGACCCAACGCAAGGCGCCGCGCTAAGCCGGCGTTGGAGCCCTGTACTAAGGAATCTGCTGGATAACGCTTCGGTCCGGGTCGCAACCGACTTGCTTGGCGATGTACCGAAGCCGGACGGTTTCGTGGCCGCCGCGATCGGCACGGGCGCGACGCGCTTCGACATCATCATCGATCCGCGCGAATCGGGCGATCAGGTTTCCATCGGCCAGTCTGTCCGAAAGGACGGGGCCGTCTATCAGGAGGTTTGGAGTCGTTTCCCGGCACGCACCTTTCGGGATGGTTCCCGCGAACAGGTCGGGTTCGGGGCTCGTATCGATGCCTATGATCTCGACGTGAGCCTGGCCGACGACCTGTCGATCGCCGTGACGGCGTCGGCCAAGTTGACGGTAACCGAACCGGGGAGGCGGGCTTTTCCGTTTGGCCTTTCGGGAAGGCTGCAGGTTAGCGAAATCACCGTCAACGGCGCCGCGGCGGAGTTTTTACACGAAAGGAGGACCGCGGCGTCGAACGAATTCGACTACAGCACGGCGTTGCTCGTCTTACCCGAAGCGCCGGAGCCGGGCGCTTCATTGGACGTTTGCTTCCGCTATCACGGCAGCGTCGTAGAGCACACCAGTAACGACGTCTACCTGGTAGGCAGCAGAACCAGTTGGTATCCGCGGGGTCAGTTTGAGCCGAGCAATTACCGGCTGACCTTCCACTACCCGGCGAACCTGGATCTACGCGCTACCGGAGTGCTGCGGGAGACGACGACCGAAGGTGAGCGTAAGACGTCCGTGTATGAGACGGAACAACCGATTCGGCTAGCAGGTTTCAATTTGGGGCGTTACGTCTCCGAGGTTCGCGAGGTCGGGGATTATCGTTTGGAAATCCTGGCGAATCGGGAGCTTGAGCTGCGCTTCCAACCTAGGGAAGAACTCATCGCCACTCCGCCTCCTCCCAGTCCGCGCCGCAGTCCGCTGAACAATTCCAGGCAGAACATCGTGCGGCTGCCGCCCGAACCGGCTACGACGCCGGTTGAGCCAATCGGCAAGATCGCAGATACGGTGAAAAGCTCTTTCGAGTATTTTCTCAGCCGTTTGGGGCCGCCGGTTTCCCAAGCGGTCTCGGTCACACCGGCGCCGAGCGGTTTCGGACAAGGGTTCCCAGGGCTGGTTTACGCTCCGACGCTCAGTTACTTGGATGCCGATAGGGCTCCTCTGGCGGACTTAACAGCATCGCAGCGCGCGTTCTACAAGGAAAGTCTGTTTCCGCATGAAATTTCCCATCAATGGTGGGGCAATCGGGTCGTCGTTGACGACCTCTCGGACACCTGGCTGGTGGAAGCGTTGGCGACATATAGCGCGTTGCTCTATCTGGAGGAGAAATCCGGTCCGGGAACGATCGGGCGCTTTCTGAACTACTATCTGACGGATCTGCAGCAGGAGAATCAGGAAGGCGAAACCACGGAGTCAGCGGGTCCGGTCGTTTTGGGCGACCGCTTAACCTCCTCACGCTTTCCAAACGCGATGGCGACGATCGTCTACGGCAAGGGCGCTTGGATCTTGCACATGATTCGTAATGCCATCGGCCCGGAGTCGTTCGCGAAACTGTTGTCCGCGCTGCCGACGGATTTCGCCGAACGACCGATAAGTACGGAAGCCTTTCGCGAAGCCGCCTCCGCGTATCTGCCGGTGGATTCGCCGGATCCCGAGTTCAAGGAGTTCTTTGACCAATGGGTTTACGGCACAGGCATGCCGCGGTTGACGCTGCGGTGGTCTCAAGAGCAAGGGCGCGTGGCCGGCGTGATCGAGCAGGAGGGAGTGCCGGACTATTTCGCCGCTCCCGTGACGCTTGAGTTCCAAACAGAGGGAGAAGCCATACGGAAAACCATGCGTACCGACGGTTCCTCCACCGAGTTTTCGTTCACTATTCCGCAGAAGGTGCAGCTAGTACGTCTCGATCCGGACCGGAACCTGCTGGCCTTGATTGAGCAGCCGTAACCGCTCCATGCGCTCCATGACAACGTCTCCCCTCGTACCGGCGAACTCTCCGCCGTTCCAGTTAGCTTCCGATTACCAGCCGCGCGGCGATCAAGGCACAGCCATCGATTCGTTGGTACAGGGCATTCGCGAAGGGGAGGACTATCAGACGCTGCTGGGCGTGACCGGCTCGGGCAAGACCTTCACGGTGGCCAAGGTTATCGAAGAGTTGAACCGGCCAGCGCTCGTGCTGGCGCACAACAAGACGCTTGCGGCGCAGCTCTACCACGAGTTTCGGTCCTTCTTCCCGAATAACGCGGTGGAGTATTTCGTTTCTTACTACGACTACTACCAGCCGGAGGCCTACATGCCAACCAGCGATACGTATATCGAGAAGGAGGCGACGATCAATGACGAGCTGGACAAGCTGCGGCTGTCGGCAACGCGGTCTTTGTTTGAGCGCCGTGACTGCTTGATTGTCGCCAGCGTCAGTTGCATCTATGGCCTTGGTTCGCCCGAGGCTTATTACGGCATGTTGCTGATGCTGGAACAAGGACAACGCATCAAGCGCGAGGACATTGTGCGGCAGCTCGCCAAGATCCTCTACAAGCGCCGCGACGGCCACCTAGAACGCGGCACGTTTCGGGTGATCGGAGACGTCATCGAGGTTCAGCCGACCTACGACGATTACGGTTACCGGATAGAGCTTTGGGGCGACGAGGTAGAGAAGCTCTCGCAAATCGACGTGGTCGCCGGTCAAGTCAAGCAAACCTATCAGCGGCTGCCGATTTACCCCGCCTCGCACTATGTGATGTCGGATGAGACGCGCAATCACGCAATCGAATCGATTTTGGAAGAGTTGGATTGGTGGAGCGCGGAACTGCACAAGAACGGCAAGCCGCTGGAGGCTCAGAGGCTTAGCCAGCGTGTGCAGTTTGATATCGAGATGATGCGCGCCATTGGCTACTGTCACGGAATTGAGAACTACTCACGACATTTCTCGGGCAGGCTGCCGGGCGAGCCGCCGCCGACGTTGCTGGACTACTTGCCCCACGACGCGCTGCTGTTCGTCGACGAAAGCCATCAAACCGTGCCGCAGCTGCGAGGCATGTACAAGGGCGATCGCGCGCGGAAGGAGAATTTGGTGCAGTTCGGATTTCGGCTGCCCAGCGCGATGGACAATCGCCCGCTGACTTTCGAGGAGTTCGAGAACCGCATTGGCCAGGCAGTCTTCGTGTCGGCGACTCCGGGCCCGCACGAACTTACCAAGTCCCACGGCGTGGTGGTCGAACAAGTGATTCGGCCGACGGGCTTGCTGGATCCGCCGGTGGAAATTCGTCCTGTTCGAGGGCAGGTGGACGATCTATTGGAAGAGATCCGCCTGCGTGTCGAGAAAGGCGAACGCGTATTGGTCACCACGCTGACCAAACGCATGGCCGAAGACCTTGCCGAGTATTACGCCGAGGCAGGAGTGAAATGCCGCTACTTGCACTCGGAGGTAGACACGCTGGATCGCGTAAAGACCTTGCAGGACTTGCGCCGCGGAGATTTCGACGCCCTGATCGGAGTGAACTTGTTGCGAGAAGGCCTGGATTTGCCGGAGGTCTCGCTGGTGGCTATCTTAGACGCGGACAAGGAAGGGTTCTTGCGCTCGACAGGGGCACTGATCCAAACGATTGGCCGCGCGGCGCGCAACATCAACGGACGAGCGATGCTCTATGCCGATACGATGACCGACAGCATGCGACAGGCCATTGATGAGACGGACCGGCGGAGAGAGATTCAGCGCGAATACAACGAAGAGAACGGCATTACTCCCACGGGCATCTCGAAGCCAATCGATATGACTCTGGCGCGCATCGTTGAGGCTGACTACGTCCAAGTGACGATACCCGAGGACGCTGACGACAAGCAGCCGCAGACGGTCGAAGAAGGGCGACTGCTGATCGGTCAGCTGGAGAAGCGCATGACGGAAGCGGCTAAAGCGTTCGAATTCGAGCAGGCGGCTGCCCTGCGGGATAGGATCGCCCAACTTCGCAAGCAGTTCCCCGCAGAGCCGCGATGAACCGTTCACTCTTGTTGCTGCTGTTGCTGGGCCCGTGCCTACTTGGCGGACAATCGAAATCCGCGGAACCGCCGCGGCCCAAGGTGGATATCAATTCGGCTTCCCAAGCTGCGTTGGAAACGCTTCCGGGGGTTGGTCCCGAGCGGGCCAGATGGATAATGGAGACCCGCAAGAGGAACGGACCGTTTCGCTGCGTGGCCGAGCTTCGCGCGATGCCTCGCCTTTCCGACCGGCAATTCGAGGCGCTGAGGCCGTTGGTCTTTGTCGTGGAACCGGACCCGCGCTGCGGGCCGCAGCCGGAGCTGCCCGCGAACTAATGAACCTTGGGTCGCGGCGCCGCGCAGAGCGCACGCTGAAGCTGTGCGCCTCAGATCGGTGCAAGCGGCGACAGCCCTCACGATACAATCGTGGGTTACATGAAGACCGCTTCCTCTTATTCCGAAGACGTACTTGCCCGCGCCTCAAAGATCAAGCTTTTGCTGATGGATTGCGACGGCGTGCTCACCGATGGCCGCGTCTATTTCTTGCCCAATCCTGACGGCACGGTGGGTGAAACAAAGTGCTTCGATACGCACGACGGGATCGCCTTGCAGTGGGCTTACCGCAACAACATCGAAACGGGCATCATCTCTGGACGCGGGGGCATCGCAGTTAAGGAACGCGCTCGCTCGGCACACATGCGGTTCTTGTTCGAAGGGAATACGGAGAAATTGCCTCTGTTCAAAGAGGTCCTCGCCGAGACCGGGTATAGCGCGGAGGAGATCGCGTACGTAGGCGACGACGTGACGGACCTGCCGATTTTGCGACGCGCGGGGTTGTCAGCGGCTCCTGCGAACTCTCGTCAGGAAATATTGGACATCGTTCATTATCGAATCCCTGCCTCAGGCGGAAGCGGCGCCGTTCGCGACGTCATCGAGTTACTGCTGAAGGCCCAGGGCAAGTGGGAAGGCGTTTGGAACCACTACGACGTCTAGCGGGCGCATGAGCGCGAAGAGACACCAGCCCCCGGCGGAGACAGCTGCCGGCAAAGCCGCGCCTGCGGGCGGGTCGCGCTCGAAGCTCTGGCTCTTCGCGCTGTTGGTAATCGTCCTCGGCATAGCGGCTTACTGGCCGGCGATGTCGGGCGGCTACGTGCTCGATGACTACGACTTGCTGGAGCCGGGAGCGCCGATGCGCGCGCCGAGTTTCCGTGCGCTGATTAGTCCCGAGCGGCCGATCGTCACTATGAGCTACCTGGCCAACGCGCGGTTGGGCGGGCTTAGCCCGGGCAGCTTTCATGTCGTCAACATCCTGCTCCATTGCTTGAATGCGCTGATCTTGTGGCGGCTGCTGGCGGCCCTGTTCTCCGCTGCGAAGTTGCCGGAGCGCGTCACGGCGAATAGAGAACTGTTCGTTTACGGCGTTCCCCTGCTCTTCCTGCTGTCGCCCATCCAAACCGAGTCGGTGGCCTACGTCAGCAGCCGCTCCGAATTGTTCGCGGGGATGTTCTTCCTGTTGGGGCTGTGGGGTTTTGTCGTCTATCGCGAGCGGCGGCCTTGGGCAGCGGCGGCGCTTGTGTTGGTTTGCCTGGCGCTGAGCGTTCTCAGCAAGCAGGACAAGTTGGTGCTTCCGGCGGTCGTGCTGGCGATGGATTACCTGCTCCTGTGCGGATGCGATTGGAGAGGGTTGCGCAAGAGTTGGCCGCTGTACGGGATCTTGGCGGCAGGCGTTACGGCAGGAGCGGTACTGGTGATCCGCCCGATCTTGTTCGTGCAAAGCGCGGGTTTTCGGCTCGACTGGCAAACTTATCTGTACACCCAATTTCGGATGTACTTCCGCTACCTAGGTCAACTGGTCTGGCCGTTTGATTTGAATCTCGATCCCGATATCGCGCCGTCGCATTCGCTATCCGAACATGGTTCTTGGATCGCACTTGTGTTGCTGGCGCTGATCGCCGCGGCGATTTTGCGCTGGCATCGTAAGATCCCGGTTATCGCTTTCGGGGCCCTACTCTTCTTCATCGTCCTGGCCCCAACAACCAGCTTTTTTCCTCTGCTGGATTATGCTGCGGAGCGGCGGCTTTACTTGCCGTCGATCGGCTTCTTTGTCGCGGCTATCGCCGCTTTGTCGTACCTGCGATTGAGTCAGCGCTCCGCAGTGCGCGCGGCTCTGGCGGTGATTCTGGCGGTGTACGGGGTTGGGACTTTCCAGCGCTCGCGCGTGTGGGCGGACGACCTCAGGCTTTGGCAGGATACAGTAACGAAGTCCCCGGGAAAGGCGCGGCCGTGGGCCTGGTTGGGCCGCGTGCTCGACGGCCGCGGACAGCAGGATCAAGCTGAGCAGGCCTGGACCCGAGCGGAACAAGTGGTGCGGCAAGGCTCGATGGAACACGCCACGCTGCTGGGAAATTTGGGCCTCGCCGCGGCGCGCAAGCAGAACTACGAACAAGCTGTCGACTACTACCAGAGGGCCTTGGAGATCCGCGCCTACCGGCCGACCGTTCGCGCCCAACTGGCTGTGGCATTGATGCGCTTGGGACGAACGGAGGAGGGCTGGGCGGAGTTCGAGAAAGCGTTCAACAACACCACCGGCTCTTACGAAGTGCTCATGCTGCACGCCCAGGAGTTGTATCTCGCGGGCCGATACGCCGAATCCGCGCGAGACTACCGCATGGCGTTGCAGTTGCTGCCCGAATCAGAGGAGGCGCAACGCAATCTCGAAGCGGCCGAAAGCGCCGCCCGGCAAGCAGGCCAAGCTCCCTAGGAGCTGTCGAGTCTCTTCCGCAGGCGCTGAGCGATTGCGGAGAGTCGGTCCTTATTGCGACTATTGACCAACGCCTGGCGATTGATGCTCTCAAGCTCAGAGCGAAAGACGAGCACGGACTTGGGAGCGGCGATGCCGATCTTGACGACTCCGGGGCGAACGTCCAACACAGTGATCTCGATGTTTTCTCCGATGCGTACGGACTCGCCCGTTTGCCGGCTCAGTACCAGCACGACTAACTCTCCGAAACCGGATGCAGGGTTGCATAGGGGCTTTCAGCGCCGGCCAGCTGGCACCCTCTATTGTTCGCCGCGTTGATTACGATGGGAGCCGCCAAGTTGCAGTACGGTCCCGAATCGTCGCCCATCAGCAGGACGGCTAGATAGAGCAATGCCGGTTTTTTGTCCTGATCGGCGATGGCCAGTTCAGCCAGGTCTTCTTCTCCGAGCTGGACATCATAGCCGTCGATGACGCTTCGACAGGGGATCACGGGGAGCCCAATATCCGGGTTGTCGACGCTCTGCAGCAGTACGATCGGTTCCAGCCCATCCGGCTTGAGAATCACGAACTCATGAGCTTCGAGGCCGGGGAGACCTCGATGAAAGGTCAGTACCGCACTTTCGGGTATTTCGGCCAAGAGCCTCACAGGCAGAGTAGATCGACGAAGTCGACCGGCCTGTTTAGTAGGCGCCGCGCCAAAACCCGCGACCTTGTGGAGTATCCGCGTAAAGAGCGAACGTTTGGACCTTGACCGTATCGGCGTCGAGGCTTTGCCCCTCGGGGTTGCGGAAAACCTGCGTCAGGTAAGTATTGGTGGTATTGGGGCCCATCTCACGGACCCGAAAGCGAAACCCGCCGTCTGTCCCGCCTTCGTTCACGACGACCACAACGCTCTTGAGCGTTTGGTTGGTATGGTTTTCGACCACCATTCCCGTACCGACGAAGCCGACGACGACTCCCGTAATCTGTACGGTCGCCAGAGCTGGATCGTCCGAACCCTCGAGCGTTCCAGCGACGTCAGCTTCGCTTTCACCGCACCCTGCCGCCAACGCCGCACAGAGAACCAAAGGGACACCTAGGAGGAGCGACTTCCGCCGCAGAAAAAATGCAAGTGAAAATCTCAAGATGTTTCATTCACGGTAACCAGCCGGCGGAGGACTGTAAAGCGTAGAAACACCTTAGGTTCAAACGGTTAAATCGAGAGAAATTGGTTCACCACGAAGGCGCATCCATAGGCCAGTAAGGTCATGTACGCAAACTGAATAATCGGCCAACTCCAGCCGCCGGTTTCGCGACGAACGACTGCAACCGTTGACATGCATTGCATGGCGAAAGCGAAAAAGACCAGCAGCGCCGCTGCGCCGCCGAAGGTCAAGTCGGCTTGCAGGGCTTCCTGCAGGCCCTGGGAGGACTCGTCGGCCGCTTCCATTCCATAGATCGTGCCTAGTGTGCCGACGATTACTTCTCGCGCGGCCAAAGAGGTGATCAGGCCGATGGCGATCTTCCAGTTGAAGCCGAGGGGCTCCACCAGCGGCTCTAAGGTGCGGCCTAGGGTGCCGGCCAAGCTGTCTTCAATGGCGGCAGGCTGACCGTCCACCATGGGTACCGTCGCGAGAACCCAGAGGATCACCGTGGTTCCCAGGATGATCGTGCCGGCGCGCCGTAAGAAGACCTTGGTGCGGTCGTAAAGACGTAAGCCAAGACTCCGCAGCGTGGGCAGCCGATAGGGAGGCAGCTCAAGCATGAAAGGCGTCCGCACACTCTTGAGGACGGAACTCTTGAGCAAGCTCGCGGTGCCGAATGCGGCCAGAAAACCGAGCAAGTAGAGGCCCAGCATCGCTCCGGCACGCGTTCCGATCGGTCCGAATAACGGCCGTTCGGGTATGAATGCCGCGATGACCAGAGTGTAGACAGGCAATCTGGCCGAGCAGGTCATGAAAGGCGCGATCAAGATCGTGGCGATGCGGTCGCGCTTGTTCTCAATGGTCCGCGTGGCCAGAATGGCGGGCACCGCGCAGGCATAGGCGGAAAGCAGCGGGATAAACGATTTGCCCTGCAGGCCGACTTTGGCCATGGTGCGGTCGGCAATCAGCGCAGCACGGGCGAGGTAGCCGGAGTCCTCCAAGATGCCGATGAACAGAAACAGGATCAAGATCTGCGGCAGGAAGATGATCACCGAGCCCACGCCGCCCCACACGCCCTCGACCAGAAGCGAGCGGAGCAAAGAGGGCGCCATGGCCGTCTCGATCCAGGCGCCGCTCATGGAGATTGCCGCATCCACCAGGTCCATCAATGGCTGAGCGAGTGTGAAAATCGACTGGAAGACAGCAACGACAACGGCAAGAAACACCAACGGCCCGGCGATCGCGTGAAGGAAGACCGAATCGAGGCGACGCGTCCATTCCGGCGGAGCGGGCTGCCTGTAGCCGGCCTTGCTATTGGCCTCCACCGCCCAAGCTCTGCAGCCTGGTACGTTTTGCAGCACAGGCAATTGCACGGGCGGCGGCGCGCCGAGGCGGCCCTCAAGAAACTCGCGCAAGGGCTCAAGCCCTTCGCCGGTCTTGCCGCTCAACAAGGCGACAGGCGAACCGATTCTCTTGGAGAGTTCGTTGACGTCGACCGAGCCGCCTCGCCGGCGCATATCGTCGGCCATGTTCAACGCGACCAGGGTCCGTATACCCAAGGCGATGATGGGCGCCGCCAGGGTCAAGTGGCGGTTGAGGTTGGTGGCGTCGAGAACGAGGACGACCGCGTCGGGGCGATTGATGCCCGGGACCTTACCCTCTAGGACGTCATGCGTAATGACCTCGTCCTCGGACCGGGGCTCTAGGCTGTAAACGCCTGGTAGGTCGACCACGTCGACTTCAAACCCAGCGGTCAACTTGGCCGTACCGACCTTCTTCTCAACCGTCACGCCCGGATAGTTGGCGACCTTTTGGCGCAAACCGGTAAGGCGATTGAACAGCGTAGACTTGCCTGAATTTGGGGGGCCAACGAGAGCGACAAGCCGCCGGCCCGAGGCCGTCGGCGCGATTGGCGTCTCTACCGGAGAATGGCAGGAAGCGGACGACATCGCCCCTACATCCGCGACGGCTGCAACAGTATCTGCAACGCTGTCTCACGTCGCAGGGCTATTTCGGAGCCGTCAACAAGAAATACGCGCGGATCGCCGAAGGGCGAGCGGCGGACATATTGAATTTGCGCTCCTGGCAGGAAGCCCAGCTCCATCAAACGTCTGGAATCGCCTTCCGGCAACTCAATCGACTCGACGACACCATGCTCGCCGAGCCGCAGTTCCGTCAAACTGCGCAGGTTGTGAGCAGAGATCGCTGAAGGGGCTTGAAGCGGGGCGCTCAAAGCCCCTTCAGT
>CAZYOX010000151.1:0-10138 GCA_964649285.1 uncultured Bryobacterales bacterium
ACCCGTTGCCCGAGGCCATCTCTTCAGCCGTCTGCGCATTCGCCTTCGTCGAAGGCGCCGCTGCCGCCGTGGTGGAAATCCTGCAAAGCGGCGTGCCCGTGGCCCGTTGCGAACTGCTCGACGAAGACTCTGTCAGAATCGTGAACGGCTACGCCAAGCTGGAAGTCCCCGTCCGGCCGACCGTGTTTTTCGAGTTTCACGGCACCCACAAAGCTGTTCAAGAGCAAGCCGAGATCGCTGGTCGCATTGTCGTCGAGCACGGCGGCAGCGACTTCCAGTGGTCGCCCAAGCGCGAAGACCGTGAGAAGCTCTGGGACGCCCGGCACAAAGCATACTTCGCCACGAAAGCTGTTCGCGCCGGCGCGCGCGTCTGGGCCACCGATGTCGCCGTACCGATCTCGAAGCTGGCCCAGTGCATCGAAGAGACGCGCCGCGAAATTGTTGCCGCCGGCATCATGGCCCCGATCCTGGGGCACATCGGCGACGGCAATTTCCACGTCCTGTTCATCCTGGACGAGACTCGGCCCGACGAGATCGCCGCCGCCAAACAGCTCAACCAAAATCTCCTGCAACGAGCCTTGGCCCTAGGCGGTACATGCACCGGCGAGCACGGCGTCGGTCTGGGCAAGATCGGCGCTCTGCGACAGCAGCATGGCGCCGGCGTTGACGTTATGCGCGCCATCAAGACCGCGCTCGACCCAAATGGAATCATGAACCCCGGCAAGATTTTCGGGTAGGCCGGCAGCGTCCTAGCGCTCGGAAAGTTGGACGACTTGACGTTTCGCCGCAACGCTTTGCGGTCTCGCCTTTCTACTAAGATGCCCGGCTATTCGGCGGCCGCCGGTATTCGCTGAAATTCCTCTGAACTCCAAAAAAACGGCAACAGGTACGGACGCTTCGCAGTCAAGCAAGCGAGGTTAGTTTTTGCTGAGATCCGTCGGCGTTATCGTCCGGAACGCTGGCACAGTCTTTGGAGGGAACATGCAAAAAGCTTTGTGGATAGCCGGACTCGTCTTCCTTTTTGCTTCGGCTGGGTTGGCTCAGAGCGGAGTTGTGAGCGGCGTAGTCTATGGCGCCGGCGACGAACCGGAATCGGATTTCTTACTACAAATTGATAATGTGCGTTCGGGCGAGCGCTTCGAAACGACAACCAATGACAACGGGGAGTTTCGAATTGGCGCATTGCAGCCAGGCGAATACACAATCGTCACCGACATTGGACAGACAGAGCCGGTGCGCTTCAGCGTAACGAGCCTACAGCCCGTCGAGATCGTCATTCACTCGGTCGCCGGCGGCGGCCCGCAGAGCGCTCAATCGGTTGAAGTCATGTCGGTGACCTTGACTCCCGCGCAAGTGAGCCAGTCATTCCCGGCAGGCGTGATCGATGAATCGACCCAAGCGGATTTCATCAACCCAAATGGCCAGCTCTACGGCGCCTATAACCTTTCGCTGCTCGTTGAAGGAATTCGGCCGCCTCTTGCATTCAGCAATATCGTCGGACCGAGTGTAGCCGGGCGTCCTGGCAACGCGAATGACTACTCGATAAGCGGAATTGACAACAATGATCGAACCGCCCCGGGACCTCTGCTCTACATACCAGACGATGCGACCGAAGAGTTCACAGTGCATCAAAATGGATTTGATCCGCAGTCGACACACGTCACCGGCGGAGCCTTCAACTCCATTCTGCGCAGCGGCTCGAACGACGTACACGGGTCCGGCTACTGGTATTTTCAGAATCATCAACTCAACGCGCGCGACGCGCGCCTGGATGCGCTAGAGCTGCAAGACAGGCCGCGCTTCAGCCAGAACCGCATTGGCGGCACGCTCGGCGTCCCGATCGTTAAAGACCACGTTTTCGGCACCTTCAATCTTGAGTACACGCCGCTCGGTCTGACGCGATACGCAGCGAGCCGCTCTCTGGCCCCCACAGCGGCAGGACGGCAGTTACTGCGGAATGACTCGCAAGTCTCAGCGCGCAACTTGGCGCTTATTGGTTCCACGGCAAACGCCTCGACCGGCGCCGTCTCGGTGAACGGCGTCGATATCCCGGTAGGTTTCGTCGATGCCGGTTCGCTGGGCGACCGTGATACGCTCGCCGGTTCGGCCGGCTTGGACTTCGTCATTACCCCGGGCGACCGCGTGGCTGCTCGCTATGTACAGAACGAAGTCGAGAGCTCCTTCTCGGGCGCTCCAATCGCCGGCGCAAATACCCCGTTCGATCGCCAGTCCATCCTTGCTTCGGTCGCTTACACGCACTCGGGGACGGCTTGGTGGTCCAATCAAGCTCGACTCGGGTACACGCGCCTGGATGACGGCTACAACCCCGATGCGTTCGAGTTTGATGATGGAACTGCAGCGCCGCTGATCGCCATCCAGGGGATCGATCTGAACCTTGGGGCTCAGTATCCTTATCGCAACGCGCGGTTCAACACCTACCACCTCAACGACAACCTGACCATGATGTTCGGCCGTCACGATCTCCAAGTGGGCGCCGACGTACGCAAGATCATGTCGAGCCAATCGGGTTTCCCGCAGTTCGCCGGAACCTATACATACTCGTCGCTAGAGCGATTCTTGCTCGACCAGAGCCCCGATGTCTCCGCGCAACGCGCTTTTGGCGACCCGACTCTTAACCAGAACCAGTGGCTCTTCCAGGGCTGGATTCAAGATCGCTACAAGCTCGCTTCAACCTTCACGCTTGAAGCCGGCCTGCGTTACCAGTGGGTCGAGGTTCCAGAATTTGCTCGCAGGCAAGGCCTCAACTCCGGGTTGGACGTCAATGGCGTGGCATCATTCTTCGAGCCTAGGGAAGATACCGACGCCTTCGGACCTCGGGTGGGCATCGCCTACGCGCCATTCCAGGGAATCGTCTTCCGCGCCGGCGGCGGCATGGAGTTCGACACTCTCTACATGTCGCAGCAACTGGCAACGCTGCTTGGACCGCAATCGGACCTCATCACTATGTCGGACCCCTTGGCTACGGGCGGGGGATTCCTCAATACCGGCGGCATCCAGCGTCCAACGAACGCCCGCGGCCGGTTGAGCTCATTCATTCCCGATCAAGATCTGCCCTATACCATCCACTGGAACGCGGGCGTCCAAGGTTCGTTATGGAAGGGCCTCACCGGGTCGGTTCGCTATATCGGCAACAAGAGCATCCATCAGACGCGCTTCGCCACGGTAAACCCGAACGGCCTCGTGAACGCCGATCGCAGTCTGCCGGTCTTCTTCCAGAACCCTAGCGCGGCGGAACTCAACGATCTTACGCTGACCCTCAACGACATCCGCAACGTCGATCCGAGTCCCGAATTTGCAGCGGGATTCACCAACCCCATTTACGGCCTGGACCCAGTCGGCACGTCGACCTATCATGCCGGCATTGTTGAAGTGAACCAGAGGCTGGTGCGCGGCTTCCAGATGGGAGCGCAATACACTCTCAGCGATCTGCGCATTGACGGCTACGGCTCTCCGTTGGATTTAGGCCTAACCGGCAACGGACGTTTCAACGCACCATTCAACCCCGATCATCGGCTGACCGTCAGCGGCGTGATCGATGTGGCGGACATGTTCGAAAGCCCCGGCGTCCTCGCCAATATCGTCGCCAACTTCTCCATCATGGCCGCCTATACCTACACGTCCGACATCGGCTTGCCGCTGTCCAGCGGGCTCGATACCAGCCTGACCGGATCTAGCGCCGGGGCGGCTGTCTTTGAGAATCCCAACGGAGGTTTCGGAGGCTCTGGCGTCACTCCTCTGCGAAACAACCAGGGACAGATTGTCGCTTATCAAGCAACCAATCCCGAAGCTCGCTTCATTCAAGGCGGATTCGGCTCCTTCTCGACGAATCGGGCCGTCTTGGATCTCGACCAACTACACAACTTCGACGTCGCGGCATCGAAAAAGTTCACGTTTGTGGAAGACGCGACGTTGGAATTCCGCGTGGAGGCCTACAACCTTCTAAATACGCAACAACGGACGGGCTTCGCCGTACACGGCCTAGCCACGCCAATTGGGTTGTCTGGATTTACGCCTAGTCAACTTGTCCCAAGTTCACCGAACTTCGGCAACCTCGGATCTCTTTTCTCGTCGAATCCTAGAACTCTGCAACTCGCATTGCGGCTGAGTTTCTAGGACGACGCGGAAGCGCGCTAGTCGGCCACTCCATTTGAACCCCACACTGCCGGCTAGCGCGTACTCCGAAAAAGGGCTCGTCCGCCCCACGCCCAGAAGCCACCATCTCTAACCCCATTGAACCTGCCGTACCGCGACTGTCAGAGTCTGCGGGAATGAGCCTCTTGTGGCGGATGGCGATTGACTCGGAACCCGCATCGAAGCCGACGCCTCGCTGGACCGCACCGCTACTGTCGGCGCTTTCACACAGTTGGTGCGGCTCTGTTCCCTAGGCCCACGCACGGCCGCTGCTCCGCCGAACGGCCACGCCCGGCAAGCGGCTAGCGGAGGTAGTTCTCTTCGCGCAGCCAGGCCAGCACTTTGCGAAATGCTTTGCCGCGATGGCTGTGCGGCCATTTCTCCCCGGGCGTCAACTCGGCGAAAGTGCAGTTCGTTTCGGGGAAGAAAAAATAAGGGTCGTAGCCGAAGCCATGCGTGCCTCGCGGTTGATCTTGAATCAAGCCCTCGGCCATCGACTCGGAAGTCGCCAACACGCGGCCGCCGCGCACCACGGCAATGACGCAGACATAGCGCGCCGCGCGATTCTCGACGCCTGCCAGCTTTTCGAGCAAGAGGCGGTTGTTGTCGTCGTCCGTCGCACCCTCGCCTGCAAAACGAGCGGAGTGGACGCCGGGCGCTCCGCCGAGAGCATCTACCGCGAGGCCGGAGTCATCCACAAACAGAAACGAATCAGGCGGCAGAGACTCGCTGTAGCAGAGAGCCTTCTCGATGGCATTGATCTCGAAAGTGTCGCCAGTCTCGGGACACTCGCGCGGTCCGCACGCGCGAATGACGATGTCCGCTCCAGCGGCTGCTTGGAACTCGCGTAGTTTGCCGGGATTGCTGGTGCCGCAGTAGAGCTCGAGCGGCATTGCTAGGCGAGCGCCGCGTTCTGCGCGGCGATGAGCGCGGTCGTGCCGACGCGGGCTAGTTCGAGTAAGCGTCCGAGGTTCGCGTCAGAGAAGGGCGCCGCTTCAGCGGTCGCCTGCAATTCAATGAACTCGCCGTTGGCGGTCATCACCACGTTCATGTCGGTGTCGGCGCGCGAGTCTTCTTCGTAGCAAAGGTCGAGCATCGGGTCGCCGCCGACGACGCCCACGCTGACGGCGGCGATCTGCTGCACCAGCGGGTCAACCTTGATCATGCCGTAATCGCGCATCGTCCGTACCGCGAGCGCCAGCGCTACCCAGGCGCCGGTAATCGCGGCGGTACGCGTGCCGCCGTCAGCTTGCAGCACGTCGCAGTCGATCAGAATGGAACGCTCGCCTAGCTTCTCCATATCGACGGCAGCGCGCAGCGAGCGTCCAATGAGCCGTTGTATCTCGGACGTGCGGCCGCTGGGACGCCCTTTGTTGACCTCGCGTGCCGTGCGCGTCGTAGTTGCGCGCGGCAACATGGCGTATTCGGCGGTAACCCAGCCGGAACCGCTGCCGCGCTTAAAGCCAGGGACGCCGTCTTCGATCGAAGCCGAACAGATGACCTTGGTGTTGCCCGTCTCGATCAGAGCCGAGCCCTCAGCAGTCGGCAAGAAGCCGGGAGTAATGGTTATGCGGCGGAGTTCGTCGAGCTGCCGTTTGTCTATACGCATGAAAGAGTAAGAGCCTATTTCGGCTGTAGGGCCAGATACAGCGTCCAGCCCAAGAAGGCCATGATCAACAGCACAATCAGGATGCAGCCGAACAGACCGCCTCGCGGCGCGGCCGCCTGTTTCTTGGATCCCTTGGTGAGCTTATAGCGAGCCATTGCTGCTCAACTGAGGCGCCGGCGAACACGCTTGGCCGCCTCGGCAAAAAACGCTTTCAGCGTCCGGATGCTCTTGTCGCTGGAATCTTTGATAGTCAAGGCGACGACCGCGCGTTGGCGATCTTCGAGCGCCTTGAGCGTGGCTAGCCACTGAGCGCGATGATAGTCGGCCTTGTAGTCGAGGTTGGGGATCGAGACTTGTTGCTCAGCGATGGCGACGGTGCTGAAGCCACGTCCGAAGCCGATGATCATCTCGTGATAGGAGTGATTCATCGCCGGGCCTTCGTAGACGTCCACTGGCATCTTCAGACGCGTGCGGAAGAGCGTATTGGCGGCTTCGTCTAGGGTCTTGAGCAGCGCGCGGCCGGAGTCCTGATATCGCGTGTCGCCGAAATAAGTCAGCTCGCCGTAGCTGATTGCACCGCTCTGCCGCAGCGATTCGACCGCCTTGGCATAAACCTCTGTCGGGTTGTTGTGTCCAGCGCGGATGTCCGCTTCAGACAGCAGGCCCAAGCGCACCAGGGGACCAAAATCGATGCTGAGTCCGCCGATCCAGTTGAGCCGCGTGTCGGCCTTCATTACTGAGCGCCAGGCATCGGTCTTTTCGATCGAACCTTTGGCCTGCGACTGCTCGTTGATCGTGCGCGCGTAATCCTTGTACAGTTCCACGCCCGGCTGCGTGACGAAATTCATCTGGCGCAGATAACCCAAAGCGAACACCACATAGTGCACGAACTGCATGTAGTGCGGGATGGGCTGGTCGCCGGACACGTGCAACACGGCTACGGGATAGCCGGCGCGACGCAGAGCGGTGATCTTGGCGGAGTCAGGATTGTTGAGGTCCTTGACGCAAACGAACACGAAGCAACGGTCCTGCGATGGCGACTTGGGCGGAAAGTAGTCCGCCGGACGGATGCGCTCGCGAATAACGACCTTGATTCCGATGTCCTCGCGCTTGCCCAGGCTCTCTTCGAAGTTCTGCTTGGTCCAAACGGCGCCGCCTTCCCATTGGCGCGGCAGGTGTAGCGTGACTTTGTCCCGGCCGGCTCTGGCGTTCCCTTGGATGAAGCCGGCCAACTTGAGTGCGGCGTCGACTTCGGCCTCCGACAACTCGGCGGCCTTCATCCACGAGGCGATATCGACGTCGTTGAGGGCCAGCGGGTAGAGGCCGCCGCGGGTCATCGGCGCGCTATGGCGTCCGGCAGTAGCATTACCGTTGTCGAGCTGCAACTCGACGCGCCGGAAGCCGCGCTCAGAACCAAAGACGTCGAGCAGGGACCCCTTGAGCGTTAAGTAGATGAAGTTGGAACGGTTATCGATCTTGAAGCTCTGGTACAGAGCGTCTAGCTTCTCAAGATTGACGACGGGCTCGTAAGAGGTCATGCCCATCGCCATGCCGACGACCAGGCTGCGACGCAACGCCTGCTCAAGGACTCCTTTCTCCAGGCGGGCGATCTCTTTCAGGATGGCCTCAAGCTTCCCCGGATCCGTGGAGTCAAGAAGGAACAGGCGAACGCGCTTCTTCAGCAGGCCGGCAGAGAGATAGAACGCCTTATCTTCGGCGGACCCGCCCATGCCGGCCCAGATGATATATCGCAGCGAGAGGCCATGCTGCTTCCTGATGTCGCGGCGGATCTCCTCGACTTCGTCGCCAATCTGAGCAGCCCATTCAGGATGCTCAGAAGCCAGCCAGGGCAGGTGCAGGACGCCGTAGCCGTTCTTCTTGACTCGTCCCCTGCTGCTCACCTCCATGCCCAGCGGGATCATCGCTTCTTTGTCCGCTTCCAGCGAACGAAGGCCCTCTTGCCGAGCCTGAGCATCGACGGCCCGCATCCGTTCGACGGCGCGTTCGTCGATTAAACGTTCATAGTCGACAGTTGAGGGGGCGCGGTAGAGCCGTAATGAAACTCGTGATCGAGGCATGAATCATCTATCCGAGGCGCAACGCCTCAGTCGCCAGGTGCATCCACGTGGAGAGGTATCGGCGCCGTACGGGATCAGCTCATGCTGTTCCCAGCCACCTATGATGCCAGACTTGCGCGCGAGGAGTTGGCGAAGAGCTTCAGAAAAACCAAGAATAGCGAGCCTTAGCACATCTGCGGACGAATTTGGTTCGATGGAGACTGCGCCATGCATCGGAAAATGTGTAGTAGCCTAACCCTGCGGGTCGGCCCGCTCGGATTGGTGATGGGTGCATGATGAATCTGCCTAACAGTCTGACGCTGTCGAGGATCTTCCTCGTCCCCGTATTCTTGACGGTGCTCCTAAGCGGGGACTTCGAGCTCACCCTCGGCGGCGTCGTCATGAACGAAGATTGGCTGGCGCTGATCATCTTTCTGTCCGCTGCGGCGACGGACTTCTTGGACGGCTACATAGCGCGTAGCCGCAGCCAAGTGACGACGCTGGGCAAGTTGCTTGATCCAATTGCCGACAAGCTGTTGATATCAGCGGCCTTTATTTCGCTAGTTGAGCTGGAACGCGTGCCGGCCTGGATTGTGGTGGTCATTGTCGGCCGCGAATTCGCCGTTTCAGGCTTGCGCTACGTGGCGTTGGCCGAAGGTTTGGCGATCTCGGCCAGCATTCTGGGCAAAGGCAAGATGGCCGCGCAGGTTTTCGCCGTGGCGTTGTTACTCGTCGAGCCGTATGGCGAAATCTACAAGGCGTTGGCTTACCCAGCGTTGACGATCGCGGTGTTTCTGACCGTCATCTCGATGCTGGATTACTTCCGCGGATTCTGGGGTGTGTCGGACCCGACGGCGACTCGCTCGGATGTCGATCTGATCGTGCTGCCCGACAGCGGTAAGAAGCGCGATGCAGCGAAGCGCTAGCCCCTGTAGGCATCCGACGGCCTTCGGATGAAGTGCAAGCCGACGCTATACTTGGCGCCCTTCTCGACGCAGTAGCGCACCTTGCCCAAACACTGTAGGGACTCGCCGAATACGCGCACGACGGCGGCATCCGGAATGCGTTCAGCCGTGACGAGCTGCAAGCCGTCCGATGACACGTCGGTCACTTCCGCCTCGCATTCCGCACGGAAGGCATGGCCGCCGGTATCCCAAGCGATCGAGGCTTTCCCGGAGGTACGCGTCCGTTCTTCGCGGCGTCGTCCGGCGGAGACGTAGCTGAGGTTGACGATGAAGCCGTCGGTCATATCGAGCGATTTCTCGACGACGACCCGATAGACCGATTGTCCATCACGGAGAGTGGCCAGCTCCCCCGGCTTGGGACATCGGGGCGACACCACAATGATGCCCCGCTCGCCGCGGCGGCGTACTTCGCAGATGCAAGAGCGTGCTTCGCTCGTCGCGGTATACCAATCCAACTTAGCGAGCTGTAGACGGGATTCTTCGACCTCGCCCTGCGCGATGTCGTTATCGTTCGACGCCCGATTTTTGACGCGTTCAAACATGCGGTCTCCACCGGCTAGCCTGCGCCCCGGGCGACCAGGGCGGCCATAGGGTACGAGCCGTAGGGCGAGATGGTAGTACGCCTCAGAGGAAGGGCTATCGGGCGGCGAATGCTTCACTGATGATGGACAGCAAATATTTTATTTACAGTAGGTAAAAGAAGTAAATTACTGTCAAGCTTTAAGTATTAAGTCCGCGCGCCCGAGCCGCGATCCGCTAGTGGGCGGTTGCCCGAACCTCTCAATCCGCCCATCTGCCTGCTTAAGCCGCTGCCGTGTAGAGACTGTCGATGGACTTGCGTATCTCCCGGCGGCTTTCTTCTGGGCTCAGGTCCGCGCTCCGTTCGGTGTCTTCCGCCCGGAAGGCTAGAGCTTGGTCCTTAATGGCTTCGCGGAACCAGCGAGAGTAGTCGCCCCGCCGCAGATGATAGAGCCACGTTTCGTCATCTACGCCATCAGCCATCTGCTTAAAAACCATAAGATTATGCGCTTTTAGGTTAAGTTTTGCTGTAGGACCGCGAAAGTAGAAGCACCGGTCGTCATCTAGCCTTCCTTCGGCGTACTTCCGCTGGTGACGCCGGTGTTCCGTCGGGCTGCGAGCGGGCTCGAACGCCTCAACGCGTTTGCCGTCTCTGGTCCAGGTCCAGGTTTCCTGTTCGGCGCCGCTGGGCAAAATGGGAACCTTCCAACCGGCCGCCCCGGCGAAAGCTGCGGTGGTGGCCTCTCGGTTGGCGCCGATGACAATGAGCCGGTCGACCAGCTGCAGCAGCGAGTCCGCGGCCTGTTGGGGATGGACGGTGACGAGCAGCGTTTCGC
>CAZYOX010000152.1:0-10112 GCA_964649285.1 uncultured Bryobacterales bacterium
GGCGCGGCGATGGAGGCGTCCGCGGCGGCCTTCGTGAGTCCGGGCACGTCAATATACGCCACAACCGCAGCCTCGGCGGGCATGAGGCCCAGAAGCTCGTGGACGCGGTCTCTCGGCCAAAAGCGAACCGTTAGGTACGCCGCGCAAGCCAAGACGAACGCGCCGAGCAGCAACGCTTGCAGTCGCCCGGCGATCGGCGTCTTAGGGGAAGGCATCTTAAGGAGTTCTTCTAGGACGCAGATGCCCGAGTCCTGATCGAATTGCCGTTTACAATATAGACCATGCTCTCCCGATTCGTCCTCCTCTCAAGCGCTTGGGCGCTGCTGGCCTGTTCAGCAACCGGCCAGCAGGCGACGGCGCCTGCGGAAGCAGCCAGCGGCGACGATCAAGTCGTTGCCACGGTGGACGGGGAGCCGATACGCGTCAGCGATTTGGGCATCAAGGGCGAGTTGACCCGCCTGCGGCAGGAGGAGTATCAGGCGAAAATCGACGGCGTCGAATCGAAGATCGCCGAAATGCTTCTCCGCAAGGATGCTGAGCGGTTGGGACTAACCTTCGAGGCGTATCTAGAGCAAGAAATCGGATCCAAGATCGAAGGGCCGACCGACGAGCAAATCCAACGCTTTTACGATCAGCAGAAGGCTCGCATAGGCCGTCCCATTGAAGAAGTGCGGCAGCAGATTGAGCGCATGCTCCAGCAGGAATTGGTTCGTGAGGCCCACAACGAGTTGGTGGCCAAACTGCGGGAAGGGGTTGACATCAAGATTAACGTCGAGCCTCCGCGCGTGGAAGTGACGGCGGAGACCGTGCGCGTCCGCGGGCCGGAGACTGCTCCGGTCAGCATTATCGAGTTCTCGGACTTTCAGTGCCCGTTCTGCCGGCAAGTGCAACCGGCCCTGGCAGAGCTGCAATCTCGCTACGGGGACAAGATCCGCTGGTCATTCAAGGACCTCCCGCTCAGCAGCATTCACCCGCAAGCCCAAGGAGCGGCCGAGGCGGCCCGCTGCGCCGCGGATCAGGGCAAGTTCTGGGAATTTCGAGCTGCTATGTTCGCGTCGCCCCGCATCAGCCCAGAGCTATTCCAAAGCACCGCCGATGTCTTAGGCCTAAACTCCGACGAATTCAAGGCCTGCGTAGCCTCCAACCGTCACCGTGACGGCGTCTTAGCGGACAGCGAAGAAGCCCAGTCCATCGGCATTTCGGGGACCCCCGCCTTTGTCATTAACGGAGTCTTGCTCTCCGGCGCCCAACCGTTGGAGAACTTCGTCTCCGTTATCGATCGCGAACTGGCCCGAGTAGGGCGTTAACGCGCGGCTGCCATGCGGTCTCTGGGTAGGCCGAGAGATAACGCAAATCCGACCAGCGGCAGCAGCGAGACGCCGTAGAACACCGCCTCGAGTCCGGTTCGGTCCGCGACCCAGCCGACCAGCGGTATAAAGACGATGCCGGCAATGCCCCAGGCGAATCCCATCATGAGCGAGGTGACGACGCCCCGCTGAGTCGGCGCCAATTCCTGAGCCATGACCACGTTGACCGGAATGGTCATCAGCAACACCAGCCCGCCGGTAAAAAGCGAGGCCAGGGAAAGCCAACCGTCCGTCGACAGAAACAGCAGCAGGAAGGGAACGCTGGCGATCATCGAGATCTGCGTGACTCTGACCCCTCCCAACCGATCCGCCAAGTTTCCGCCGACCAATGAGCCCGTCGATGCCGCGAGAAAAAACAGGGATAGCGATAGGCTAGCGGTCTCGATCGAAAAGCCGCGCTCGCGCGTTAGATACAGGGTGAGAAACTGTCCGACGCCCAACTGCACCGTGCTGCGGACAACGACCAAGAAATAGTGAATCAGCAGCGGCTTGCGCACAGCGGCCAGCGCTTGCCAATCGATGCGCCGACGGGAGACTTGGTGCTGGGGAGGCGACGGCAATCGCCAGAACAGCAGACCGCCAACGACCAAAGCCAACGTCATTGCGACCGGGAGCCGCTCGAATCCGAGGTTGTCGATGATGGCCGCGAGATAGGGAGGGCCGCAGGCCAGCCCGAACGTCCCTGCGGTAATGAAGAAGGCGACCCCGGTTCCCTTGCGTTCTCCGGAGAGCCGTGCCGCCTCTCCCGTGGACTGCGGATGGAAGGCGGCAACGCCCATGCCTCCCAGGAAAACCAAGGCGACCAGTGTGCCGTACGACTCCGCCCACGACAGGCTCGAGAGAAAGACCCCAGCCGCTATCGGCCCAGCGATCGAAAAGGCCCGGGACTGCAGACGGTCGCTCAGAATGCCGAAAGGCAACTGCAGCACCGATGAAGCGAACATGAATACGCCGCCTAGGATGCCGGCTTGCGCCAACGACATGGAGAAGCGCTCCGTCAGGACCGGCTGCAGCGTGGGAACGGTGACCGAGAATAGGTCTGTCGTCAGGTGCCCGAGGGAGAGCCACACCATCGCTTCGGTGAGGAGCCGCGTCCGGGAAGGTGATCCCGCCGTCGCGCCCTGGGGGAGCGCCTGCTGCGAAGGCGTGCTCATGATGGGAGAGTCCCGATAGACGGACTACTCCCAATATAGCGTGGCGCAGGGCAGGCAATGATAGACTCGGTAGCTCAGTTTAAAACGGAGATACTACTACCGTCCTTATCCGACAGTACAGACGAGGACCGAAGCCCGCTAGATCATGCTTAGGTACATATGCTAGAATGGGTTCAGTGTCTGATCTTATCGCCAAAGACGGTCCCATCGTCATCGTCGACTCGGGAGGGGAGCGACCTGCGGTCCGCGAGGAGCTTGAGTCCGCCGCGCTCGTCGCCGCCGCCGGCCCCGCCTACGTCAAAGGCTCCAACGGCCTTCGCCCCTGTACCATTGCCGACATGCGCAGCGCTATCGGACGCCTCAACCAACAGCAGCAAAAGACGCACCGCGGCGGGTTCTATGATCCCGAGACAGCGCGGCTCGCAGCCCGCCGATCCCACTCCACCCGCAAGAAGAAGACCAAAAAATAACCACTACTACCTTGCTTTACTTAAGTACCTATGTAGAAATCCAGATATGACAGCAAGCGAGTCGAGCGTAAACTGAAGAAGCTGGCGAGACGCCGTGGTTTGACCTATATTGTGTCCAATATCGGCAAGGGCGATCATAGACAGATCCAGTTCGGCAACCGCTTCACGACGCTCGGCGACAGCGGCGCCAAAGAGATGAAGACCCGCACCTTTCACGGCATGTGTAAGCAACTCGGGATCGATCCGAGGGACCTCTAACCCGGGGGATTTTTATGAGCCTACGATTCCCAGCAATTTTCGAGCCCGACAGCGGCGGGTATGTGATCACCTTCCCCGACGTGCCCGAAGCGATCACCCAGGCCGATAGTCTTGAGGAGGCATACGACCGCGCCGCGGACGCTCTCGGAGTAGCCCTCGGGGGGTACTCCGAGCGGGGCTGGGCGACTCCTACCCCGTCGCGTGCTCAACCCGGCCAGCACTTGATCCAATTGTCCGCATGGGCCGAAGAGCTTATCGGCGCTGCTTCTCGCAGCTAAAGGCCCTTACTGCTCTTGCAGATGCGTATGGGAGTTGCGTAGTGACCGCGTTCGATTCTTGAAAATGAAACGCGATCGCCGCTGCCTGCGGAACCGCCTGAACCGCCCCACGAATGCCCGCTGCTTTCCACAACTAGCCCTGCCGAAACATGCAACGCAACCTCCTGCTTTTTCTGTTTTTGGCCACGCTGTCAACGCCAGCCGCATTGGCTCAGCGCGGCGACTTCGACAACCTGCTCGGCAAGGATCTCTCGCAATGGGAGTCAGTCGGCGACGGCATCTGGAAGCTCACCCCCGACGGTATCTTATTGGGTCACCGGCCGGTCACGGACGCAAGCCAGTCCATCGTCCAGGACGCCTCCTTCGCTGCTTGGAAATCCTCGCAGGCTTGGCTCTACACCAAGAACGAATACGGCGAGTACGACCTGCATCTGGACTATTTCGTCGGCGCGCCGGGCAACTCCGGCGTTTCGATCCGTGACCAATCGCGAGCTCAGTTCGCCGTGACAGTCCCGCTTGACGCCGAGCGAACGCCGGCGCACGTCGGCTATGAGATCCAAATCAACGCCGGCGGCGGACCCGATCAATGGCCGACCGGCAGCATCTACGGGCTTGAGCGGGCTAAGACTGGGATCGAGAAACTCGATGCCTGGAACAGCCTCAACATCGAGTCGCGCAAGAGCGGAATACGCGTTTCGATCAACGGCATCGTGGTCGCCGAGCATGCCGGCCTACCCGATCGTCCGCTAACGGGTCCTGTCGGACTGCAACTGCACGACCGCGGCAGCGTCGTGATGTTTCGCGATATCTGGTTGATGGAGCGTTAGCCGCCCTAAACTGCGCGCGACGCGGTGCGCACCACAGGCCGCGCGTCTTGCAATTGCTGATAGACGCCGTACTCGTCACGTAACTGCCAAAGCGTGCGGCAGCGTCCCAGGGACATCCGTGCGATCAAGGCCCCGTCGCTCGAAATCGTCGCCCCTGTGGCTGGGAATCCCATCCACGTGCCGCCATGCAGTGCGTCGAAACGGAAGCGGCAGGCTACAGCATCGCCCTCCGCGACCAGGCTCTGAATCTCGAACCGGGCATTGGCAAAGGCCTGCCCGACTTCTGCGATACGCTTGCGCCATTGGTCCGCCGAGAACGCCGCAGGAGCGTTGGGGTCTCGCAGGACGAAGTCATTGTCCAACAAGGTGTTGCTGATCTCGATTTTGCCGTGGTTCCACACGCCGTCGAGCAGACAACGAAGCGCTGCCCGGTTCATGTCAGTTTCCGACTGCGGCAACGCCCGAATTTCGGGGGCGAAGCCCAAGCCGCCTTTGCGCTGCTCCACGGAGGTCAGGCTCTTGATGACCCCAAGTGCATCCCAAACGCGCCAGGCCTGGCGGATTCGTCCGCCTTCTATGCGGAAATGCACGATCGAGGACATGGAGATCGACTTTCCGGTCGGGCGAATGCCAAGAAAGTCCGCGCGGTGGGTTCCCGTGGATGTTGTTCGGCATACGACCAGATCGTCCTCGGCGAGCAGATCGTCAATGCGCACTCGCAGATCGGGGAAGGCGATCAGCAGGTGGGCCATGAAACGGCCGATGCCGTCATGACCCCACAGCAGACCATGGCGCGCGTCCTGTCCCGAGAAGTCTTCGGCGCAAAAATCTTCGATTGCCGAATCGCGGCGCTGGTTCCAGCCCGCCTCGATCCAACTTCGCACGAGAGCCTTGTTCTTCTCGCTCAACCAGGCAATTCTACTGTGGGACGCGAAAGGCCGCGAACTAGGTGAAGTTCGCGGCCCGGATTCACCCTAAGTCTTACGACTTCAGTATTTGGCGCAGCACGTACTGCAAGATGCCGCCGTTCTTGTAATACTCGACTTCCTGGGGCGTGTCGATGCGAACCGCCGCTTGGAACTCGATCGGCGAGCCTCCATCCGGCGTTGCTCGAACCGTCACTTGCTTGGCCTCGCCGCCCTTCATGCCGATGATGTCGAACGTCTCGCGCCCGCTCAACCCGAGCTTCGCAACCGAATCGCCCGGCAAGAACTGCAATGGCAATACGCCCATTCCGATCAAGTTCGAGCGGTGAATGCGCTCATAGCTCTCGACCAGCACCGCACGGACGCCCAGCAGCGCTGTGCCCTTGGCCGCCCAGTCGCGAGAGGAGCCGGAACCGTATTCCTTGCCGCCCAAGATGATCAGCGGGGTACCTGCCTCTTGGTATTTCATCGAGGCGTCGTAGATGGACATGCGCTCACCGGCCGGCAAATGCTCCGTCCAGCTCCCTTCCGTTCCTGGGGCTAACTGGTTGCGCAGCCGCACGTTGGCAAAAGTGCCGCGCATCATCACTTCGTGATTTCCGCGGCGCGAACCGTAGGAGTTGAAGTCGACCTTTTGGACGCCTTGATCCTGCAACCACTTCCCGGCCGGCGAATCCGCCTTAATCGCGCCCGCGGGCGAGATGTGGTCCGTGGTCACGCTATCGCCTAACAACGCCAGCGCTCGCGCACCGGTGATGTCCGCGACGGCAGTCGGCTCGGGGCCCATATCGACGAAATAGGGCGGTTTGCGGATGTAAGTCGATGCGCCATCCCAATCGTAAAGCTCGGAATCCGCCGCACCCAGGCTGGCCCACTTCTCTTCACCTTGAAAGACATTCGCGTACGTCTTCTTGAACATCTCGGAAGTAACCGTCTTGACGATTTCTTCTTGGATTTCGCTCTGCGACGGCCAGATGTCTTTCAGGTATACTGGCTCGCCCTCAAGGTCTGTCCCCAGTACATCGTTTTGCAGATCAATGTCCATGCGTCCCGCTAGGGCGTAGGCGACAACCAGCGGAGGCGAGGCGAGGTAGTTCATGCGGACTTCGGGGTGGATGCGGCCCTCAAAATTCCGATTGCCCGAAAGCACCGAACAGACCGCCAGATCGCCTTCCTTAATCGCGTCGGAGACTTCCTGGGGCAGCGGGCCGGAGTTGCCGATGCACGTCGTGCAGCCGTAGCCGACTAGGTTGAAACCCATCATGTCGAGGTACTCAAGCAACCCAGACTGCCGCAAGTATTCGGTGACGACCTTCGAGCCTGGCGCCAGGGATGTCTTAACCCACGCCTTGGTTTGTAGTCCCTTGGAGACGGCCTTCTTAGCTACTAGGCCGGCGGCGATCATGACGGCCGGATTCGACGTGTTCGTGCAACTCGTAATCGCGGCGATCACCACCGATCCATGCCGCAGCGTATGCTTGGCATCGCTAATCATCACCGGAACTCCCGGATCTTCGGCGACGGCGACGGAGCTGTTCTTCAGCTCGCCCGCCGCGTCCATCTCCGCGATGTTGTCGCCCTTGGGAATGCTGGGCGCTCGCGTCGAGAGGACGTTCGGCAGCGCTTCGGCGAACATCTGCTTGGCCTTCTTCAGAGGCACGCGATCCTGCGGACGGCGCGGCCCGGCCAGACTTGGCTCGACTTCAGACAAGTCGAGTTCTAGGGAGTCCGTGTAGGACGGGTCCGGCGTTTCATCGGTGCGGAACAGGCCCTGCTCCTTGGCGTACGCCTCCACCAGAGCGACTTGGTCGTCCGTGCGGCCCGTGAGCTGCAAGTAACGCAGCGTTTCGTCGTCGATCGGGAAGATGCCGCACGTGGAACCGAACTCCGGGGCCATATTGCCGAGCGTGGCCCGATCCGCAAGGGAGAGCTGCGACAGCCCGGCGCCGTAGAACTCGACAAACTTGCCGACGACGCCCTTCTTGCGGAGCATCTCGGTGACAAGCAGGACCAAGTCGGTGGCCGTGGCCCCCTCCGGCAGCTTGCCCTTGAGCTTGAAGCCGACCACCTGCGGGATCAGCATCGAGATCGGCTGGCCCAGCATTGCCGCTTCGGCCTCAATGCCGCCTACGCCCCAACCGAGTACGCCCAAGCCGTTGACCATGGTGGTGTGGGAGTCGGTGCCGACCAAGGTGTCGGGATAGGCCTGCAGAACGCCTTTGTTCTCTTGGCTGAAGACGACCCGGGCCAGGTATTCCACATTGACTTGGTGCACAATGCCGGTTTCCGGCGGCACCACCTTGAAGTTGTCGAAGGCTTGCTGGCCCCACTTGAGGAACTGGTACCGCTCGCGATTTCGCGAGTATTCCAACTCCGTGTTGAACTTGAGCGCTTCTGGGCTGGCGAAACGGTCCACCTGCACCGAGTGATCGATGACCAACTCGGCAGGTTGCAGCGGATTGATCCGCGCCGGGTCCCCGCCCATGGCCTTCATCGCTTCGCGCATCGCGGCCAGATCGACCACGGCTGGGACGCCGGTGAAGTCCTGCATCAAAACGCGTGCCGGACGAAAGGCGATTTCCTGATCTGGAGTCGCCTGCGGGTCCCAATTCAGCAAGGCATCGACGTCCTCTCGCTTGACCGTCAGCCCGTCTTCGTTGCGCAGCAGGTTTTCGAGCAGTATTTTCAGCGAAAACGGCAATCGAGCAAGCTTCGCCTGATCGAGCGCGCCTAACCGGTAAATCTCATACTTGCCGCCGCCTGCGGAAAGAGTTGCCTTTGCCCCGAAACTGTTCATTAGATAGTTACTTCCCCGTGTCCAAGGTCTCGAAATTATCTATTCTCGCATGGCGCCAGCGCAGGCGCGGCTAGCGTGAGCGGAGACGGCTGTACGCAAACGCGCCGATGGCGATCGTCAGCAACGTCCACATCGCTTCCCAGCTCTTGCCCCAAGCGAAGTACAGAAAGATCAATACGTTCGCCGACGTATAGAACGCGGGGATAAGCGGCCACGCGAAGCTGACCGCCGGCAATCGCTTCCACCCTGGGCGCTTGCGGAACTGGAAGACTGCGAAGACCGAGAGCGACGAGAACAGCCACAGCGTGAAGCCGATGTAGTTGCCCAGAGATTCAAACGTGCCCGTCAAGATCAGCACGATCGTGAAGGCGCCCTGAGACAAGATGGCCACATAGGGCGTTTTCCAAGTCGGATGGACTTTCGCGGCAGCGGGGAAGAACGCCTTGTTCTGGGCCATGGCGTAGTAAACGCGCGGTCCGACCAAACACATGGCGTTGATCGTCGCCATCAGCGAGGCGGCCATAGCCACAGCGAAGAATCGCCCGCCTACGTCTCCAAACAACGAATCGGCGGCCTGTGCGCCGACCGCTATAACTCCCTTCATCTCTTCTAGCGGGTTGGCGTAGATGAACAGGCAGTTCAAGGCGAAGTAGAAAAAAGTGACAAAAATTGCGCCGGCGATCATCGCTCGTGGCAAGGTCTTCTCCGGCTCTTGGATTTCCTCGGCCACGTAAACCGCCGCGTTCCAGCCCGAGTAAGCCCAATAGACGAAAACCAAGCTGATAAAGAACTGGGCGGGCACTCCCAACGATGAAGTCCGCTCCGCGGCTTGCGAGAAATGGGTCCAATCGCCATTGCCTATCGTGAAACCGAGAATCAGCAAAGCGCTCAGGACGGCCAGCTTCAAGACTGTCAGTGCATTCTGAACTCGTGAGGCGATGCCCACCCCGGCCAGATTCAGCATCGTCAACGCCGCGATAACGCCGCAGCCCATTAACGTACCGGCCCCGAGATGGATCGTCAGCGGTCCTAGCGAGAGGCGCGTCGCCTCAGCGCTCTGCGGATCGAGCGAAGGATTGAAATACGCTAGATACGAAACCATCGCCAAACAGGTCACGGCGATCGGTGCGGAGAATCCGGCAGTGAAACTGACCCAGCCGTTGATGAAGCCCCAGGCAGGCCCGTAGCGCTCGGTCAGATAAACATACTCGCCCCCCGAGCGCTGGAAGTTGATGCCCAACTCCGCGTAGCAGACTGATCCGGCCAGCGCGACCAGTCCGCCGGCTATCCAGATCCCCAGCAAAATAGCCGGTGACCCCAAGTCGCCTGCCAGGAATCCGCTGGTGCCGAAAATCCCCGTTCCGACCATGTTCGACACGACAAGCGCGGCGGCACTGGCGGGTCCCAGACGCCGGACGAGTTCAGCGGATGGCATCGATTTCAGTTCCGTAACGAAGGCGGCAACGCGGGGCAAAGCTCGCACCATTGTATGCGCGCGGCGAACCGTCACGAGGCGGTTGCCGATATTCCGCACGCCGTCCAGCGCGAACCGAGCAAGCGCCGCTTCAGCGCGCGGTCCTTGGCGCTTGACACACCCTGCTATACCTAGAAGCAGAAGAGCCCCAGTTAGGCCAGGTACGGCTGGGGCGTCCCGTGCACGGGGAGCAGTACTAGGGGCTAGCCGCGAGGCCAAAGGAACGGCAGCGTAAGAGCGAAACAGACACTAGGGTCGACCCGAAGACATCTCCGATTCCCCGCTTAGAAGGGAATCCGCCCGCCGTTCGGCGGGTTTTCTTGTTTTTACAGGCAAGAAACCCGCCGGACGCCGGTTTTCCTCAGCCCCTCCGCTACCGCCAACCCCAGGGCCAAACCTCGCCCAAACTCCAACCACCCGAGCCGCAGGCGCGAGCCTGCGGTTGTTCCAGCAACCACGGACTCACACGTCCGTGGCTCAGATGCGCGATGCACCCGCGGTTTGAGCAGGCTCCAATTCCCCCGAAGGGCCGCACCCCGCGAAGGCGGGCCAGGCGCCGCG
>CAZYOX010000153.1:0-10109 GCA_964649285.1 uncultured Bryobacterales bacterium
TGGCGGCTCAACGGAATGTAGTCGACGCTCAGGCCGCTGCACACGGTCGCCCAGCGATTGTTGATGGCGTCGTGATATTCCACCGCCTTACGCACATCCGCTAAAAAGCCGTCATGGAACTTCGCATCCACCAGCGCATCGCCCTGCCAGCCGCCGCTGTTCACCACAAAAACGCCCATCTCCATGCGCAGCTCATTCATCTTGCGGCGAATGCTCACGCATTCGTCCAGCGTGTGGTTCTGGGGCAGCGCATTGTACTCAAACGCCGTGAAACCGTATTCCGCGTAGATCTGCAGATGCTGATCAACCGATAGCTCGTCGCCTAGGAGGCCCATGCGCGGCGCATAGCGCAGATGCCACTCATGCGTCATCGCCGTCTCGGGAACAACCTCCGGCTCCCGATTGCAGCCGTACAGGCTAAGACCGGCTAGACATCCCAAAGCGCTACGTCGTGTCATACGGTTTCCAGCATACTGCGAGAGCTCAATCCATCGCCGGAGCGCAACGGTACGTGTCCTGCGCTGTTAGCCTGGTAGCGATGGATGTCTTCGTCTTGAGGCACGCGATAGCCGAAGATGCCGGGCCTGGACAACCGGATTCCGAGCGGCGGCTGACGGACGAGGGCCGAGACCGGCTGCGGCTCGTCGTCCGCAAGGCCATACGAGCAGGCCTGGACCCCGGCATCATCTTGACCAGCCCCTACGTGCGCGGCCGTCAAACGGCTGAGATCCTGCTCGAAGAGCTCGACCGCCCTTGCGATCTGGTCACCACAGCGAACTTGACGCCCCATGCCGACCTAGCGGACCTTTGGCAAGAGCTGCGCGAGTACTCCCGCTTGAGCCCGATCGTCGTCGTCGGCCACAACCCGCAACTGAGCGAGTTGGTTTCGGTTCTGATCGGCTCCTCGCGTTACGCCGTGGAGATGAAGAAGGCTGCCATTGCCTATGTCAAAGATGCCGGCAACGGCCCTCGCCCCTCGGGGCGACTCGTCTGGATGTTGACTCCCAAGTTGGCCGAAGTATGAAGAAAGTACTAGGCGGGGGACGCAAGTTGGTAACATTTGCCTATGTCAAACGGGAATCGAGCGCGATTCCTCACTGGCGCCGTAATTGCTAGCGGAGTGCAACCATGTGGAACAAAGACGATCAACGCAACGAACCTGTCGCAACTGCCCCCACGGCGCCGCCGGCCGCTAGGCCGGCCTCCATGTCGGGTGGCCAGTCGGCTTACATCGGTAAGTCCCTCTCGATCGAGGGAACCATCACCGGCTCGGACGACCTCGTGATTGAAGGTCGCGTCAAAGGTTCCATCAAGCTCTCCGACAATACGCTGACGATTGGCTCCAACGGCGTCGTTGAAGCGGATGTCGAAGCCAAAGAGATTCGCGTGCAGGGCAAGCTCAACGGCGCCACCAAAGCGCGGGACCGCATCGAAATCGGCAAGACCGGCTCGGTCGAGGGCGAAGTGACCACCAGCAGAATCGCCGTCGAGGATGGAGCGGTGTTCCGGGGCAGCGTAAATATCGCCACCCCGGAATCCAAGTAGCTACTGCTGCGGTGGGGCCGGGATTCTGCGATTAAAGATCATCGGTTCGGCCTTCGGCGCCTCGTGGATCTCGAAATCCGGAGGCGGTTCGAAGAGGCTCGGTAGCGGCTCCGTGCGGTTGATATTGGTCAGACGATAAGTCGTCTCGCCGACTCGCGGGTCGCTACGCTTCGTCAGCACATCGACCTGGAGCTCCGCTGAGTGCCAGCGCTCGAAGGTGATCACGATGTCGCGGTCCGCGCCCATCTGCTTAGCCGGGATGGTGGTGGTCATCTTCGTACCGGTCGCCGTAACTCCTTCAATAGTTCGGGAACCGAGGTCTTCCTCCGTCGTCTCGCCCGGCGCCGCTAGGGGCATGGCGCTGACGACCCCACGCACGCCGTGCCCCACGCCGTCGCCGACAAAGTGCTCAGCCCTCACCATCACGCGGTTCGCGGGCCTGGCGCCAGCCTCAGGAGGAGACGGCAGATTGATGTGATCGGTCAACATCGGCACGGGAAGTTGCGTGCCGGACTTGTCGTCCGGATTCAGGATGTAGTGCGTACCCGCTACCGGATCGTTGATGAAGATGCTCTTGTGCTGCGAATCGGTAGCCCACGGACCCAAGGTATTGATGCTCTCTTCGCGGCGTGTCCGCCCCTGGCTGTCGCGGTAAATCAGCGAGCGATTCTCGCGCCGTATGCGGTTGCCGTCCGCGAGGGTCTGCACCCATTCGGTAACGGCCTCGGCCGAGTAGGGAGCGTCCTTAACCGGCTCGCCCTCGAAGCGCATTCCTGGGCCGGCAAGCGCGGCGCCGAATCGAAAGACAGTCCTTGCGGCCGGCTCTGCGCTCATCCAAACGGCGTTGTCCGGTCCTTCCGGAGGAGCCGCGATGGTGAAGTCGTCCTGGGCCGTCGCCGCTACTGCCCATAAGACGGAGTAGGCTACAAACAACTTGATGGACACGTTTATAATCTCCTGATAAGACGACGGTTAATAGGCGAAACGAACGGCGTAGATCGCGCCGTCGTCGCCGAGCAAGACCTCGGCCTGTACGGACTCCTCAACATCGGGTAGAACCAACCCGTAGACGGCCGGGGCGCTGGAAGGCAAGGTCGCTCGAACCAATCTGCCGCGACCGGCTGCCAGGTCGGGACTCAATGGGTCTAGAACAAGGAACGGCGTGTAACGCACGATCCGCTCCTCCGGCGCCGGCGCAGGGACATCCGTCTCGCGAGGGGCAAACCAGAGCGAAGAGCCGGCTATCACCAGGGCAGCGGCCGCCACCGGCAACAACCACCGGCGCTTCTTCGGTTGCGGACGTAGAGCCGCCGCTAGTCGCGGGCTTACGGCAGGAGCCGGGGCACAGTAGGAAGGCGTATCGGCCAGCGCAGCGGTGAGACTCAGCTCGGCACGGAGCCGGGCGCGGCATGCGGCGCAACTCTGCAGGTGTTGCAACGCTTCGAGAGACAGCACCGGGCCGATCATCTCTTGTTGCGTTTGGCGACAATCCATTACTCTCGCCTCCCGACTTCTTGCAACGAAGCCTTCCGAGGCCGTGTGCGGGACAGTTTGTCAAGCAGCAGCGCTCGCGCCCGGTGCAGTCGCGAACGCACTGTCCCGATCGACACGTCCAAGACCTCTGAGGCTTCTTCGTAGCTCATCTCCTCCCATTGGCAAAGGGCGATGATCTCGCGGTAGATAGGCGGCAAAGCGTCCACGGCCAGGCGCAGCAGGGCTGTCCGCTCCTCGCGTTCGAGAGCATGGAGCGGATCTTCTTGCGGCTGCGTCCACACCGGGTCGCATTCCGAGTCCGCATCGCTGAGTTGCAGCGTGCGGCGGTTTTGGCTGAAGCGCTTAAGCAGTTGCTTGTGGGCGATGCCCAATAAATACACGCGCAGCCCCTGGCGGGCGGGGTCATAACCGGCTGGCTTTTCGATCAGTACGAGAAAAGAATCCTGTACGATCTCATCCGATAGCGCTGTGTTGCCGGCGGTCGTATTCATACTAAAGCGAAACAGAGAGCCTCGATGCCGTTCGTAGAGAGCCGTAAGCGCCGTTTGGTCGCCCGCGCGGAGCTTGGCGATCAACTCCTCGTCCGTAGGCTGAGTGGGCGCGTTCATTCGCTACTGAAGGGTATTGCGTTTCGACGGCTGAAAAGTTCCACGAAATTGCCGGCGTTTCGTTTTTCGTTCCCTGCTCGCACGTTATTTAGTACTAGAACGTCATATTTAACGCAACGCTAACAAGCAAGAGCGACTCCAGGAGGCATGAAAGCTACAGAGATCGCTATTTGCTGGTTCATCTCGTCTACGTTGGCTTTTCCCGCGCAGGCGGCGGTTATAGACTTGAACGAGTTTTTTTTCGACGAAACGGTTGAAGTCGCTCCGGACGGTTCCATGGCGGTCCTCCAAGAGAACCCGCTTTTTGCTTTGGTGCTGCTCAGCCTAGATCCCGGGTTGGGTGATCCCAACCTGATCATTCCGGGTGATGATGTAGCGTTGCTGTTTGACTACGATATAGATCTACCGCCGTCCGCCGACGGCAGCTTAGTGAACAATGACAGGTTTTCCGCATTCTTGTTTGACGCGTCCTCCGGGATTAGCTTTGGTCCGGCCTTTGAGCTCGTGACCGAAACTAGCGCCATGGGGGAACTCATCTTCGATCTGTCTACGCTGACAAGCAACACCATCGGGTTGCAGTTCCAATTGGAGGCCCTGGCAGGAGACCTGGGACTCAATTCCACGGCGACGATTTCGAACCTTCGTTTGGAAGACAGGACGGCCTTGCCATCCATCCCGGAGCCCAGCACCGCCTTCTTGTTGTTTGGCGGCTTGGCTCTCGCCGGGTGTATGCGGCGCTGTCATTCTCACTAGGATTGGGGTCATCTCGGCGCGCTTGATGGCGCAGAATGTCACTATTTGGCGCAATTTGGCACATTTTGTCAGTGAAATGCCGAGCTAAGTAATTGAAAACGCGTCTTCTTGGCCGTCTAGCGCTAGTGAGCGTGACATATCGAGACCAAAGGGTTAGCTGAGGCCCGTCAAAAAGTAATCAAGGCCCAGCCGGAAGGGGGCTTGCCGCATTCAGGATATCAACGGAATGCAAGGACCTAGAGTCGCGCCGAGTACCTCGGGGCGGCTCCGTGGCCTTGGGCCGCCGTGGCCGTCGAAGGACAGAAGGCCGCGCTCGATATATCGGTCAACGTCGTTCATACATTAGCTGGGCGTTTTGCCGAGTCGTCTTGCGTTGGAGTGGAGATTGGCTTAGATTGGTCGCCATGAGAACTCACATGCGTTGTTTGCTGGGTTTGTTTCTGCTGCTCACGGCGGTCGCATATGCCAATACGGCCATCGAGCCGGCGCCTCGTGACGAGCGCTGGGTGGCGCGGCATGAAGGATTTGTCGCTGAAGCGAGACAGGGCGGGATTGATGTGCTGTTCTTGGGCGACTCGATTACAGACGGATGGCGCACGCGCGGCAAAGAGATTTGGGATCGGGAGTATGCGCCGCTGAAGGCCGCGAACTTCGGCATCGGCGGGGACCGCACGCAGCACGTGCTTTGGCGCCTCCGCAATGGAGAAGCGGAGGGTTACCAGCCGAAAGCGGTGGTGTTGATGATCGGTACAAACAACACCGGCTTCGAGAGCGATGGAACCACGCCACGAAACACCACGCCCGAGATTGTTGAGGGCGTCACGACGATTGTGCAGGACCTGCGCAAGGACTTCCCGAATGCTAAGATTCTGCTGCTGGCGATTTTCCCTCGTGCGGAAAAGGACTCAGCGCGGCGTGCGCAAGTCACCGAGATCAACCGCTCCATCGCGAAACTGCACGACGGGCGGAACATTCACTATCTCGACATCGGCGCCAAGTTCCTCGACGCCGACGGTACTCTGCCGACGGACATCATGCCCGATTTGCTACATCCAAACGAGAAGGGTTATCAGATTTGGGCCGATGCAATTCGCGAACCGCTTAAGGCGCTGCTCAAGTAACCTGCAAGGAACGGAAATGGAACGGCCCGCTCTCACAAGCGGGCCGTTCGTATTTTAGAAGTTGTAACCGATTGAGATCTTCACATGCGGGACGGAATATGTCGTCGACTTAAGTTCCATGAACATGCCGCCGCGCGACTCCACACCAGCTAAAAAATTGAGGCTGCCGTCAAAGTCGAAGTCATCGAAGTCAATCTCACGTTCACCGGCCTCGGCTTCCTCGAAGTTGCGGCTAACGAAATTTAATCCGGGACCGGCGCCCACATATACCGACCAACGATCTTGACGCTCGGTCACGGGCAAGCGATAGATCGCTTCAAGGTTGAGTGCGCCGAACTTGGTCACTTCTCCGAAGCCAACCTCTACGTTAGGGCGAAACCATACGTCCCGGTGGAAGAACGGTCCGGTCTTGACGTGTGCGCCAACCAAGAGTACTTCCGGATCCAGACCAACGCCTGCCTTCACGCCCAACCGGAAGCGTCGGGCCTGGCGGGCGATCTGACCCTCTAGACGCCGCACTTCCGAAGGCACGACTGGCTCCGGGCCTGTAGTGGCGGCGCCTCCTGCCGGATCGATGATGACGCTGCGCGCCAGATGGACGCCTTCGGAGTTGCGAACGGAGACGATACGAACGCGTGAACCTTCCGGGATGTTATCTGGCCGGGTTGTATCGCGGTCGGTGACGAAGACCAAGTGTTCACCCGATTCAGCGCGCACAATCATCGTCGTGCCGGTAACGGACACGACCGTGCCGCGCGTAAGAACGGCGTTGTCACGAGTCTCGAAGCCGGCTGGTTCGCTTTGCGGTTGCTGGGCGGCGGCTGGCGATAGGCATACAACGAACGTGATGCATAGAAGCGCCCCAAGTCGCAGCAGATTATTGCGAAGCGCTTGAGGGCTCCCAAACGAGTAGCGGTTGAAATGTAACATGTTGTCCCCTCTGTGTTGCTAGAACCTTGGCGCTGACAAAGCGTTACAGGTTCCAGACGGACGGGGATAGAGTCGAGGCGCGATATTAGGGGAAACGCCACAGCAAAATGCCGTAGCCAACGCCGGCTTCATCGGTGGTGCGCGCCAGTTGAAAAGCCATCAACTTGCCATCCGTAGAGACGACTGGATTCGAGGCTTTACCGCCTTCGTAATCATTGAAGTGAGTCAACCGCACGAAATCTTTGCCCGTTCCGCTCAGGCGCAACTTCCAGATATCGATATTTCCGGAGCCGTGATCGCCGCCGAGCTCGGCCACTTGGCGATCTGCTTCGACGAGCGTATACTCGCCTCCGGGTATGATGCCTTCGACTTCGTTGTACGTTCCAGGCATTTTCGACATGTTCTCGGCTTTGGCCGTCGCTAGATCGAGAGTCATGACCGAACCCAATCCTTTAGGCTCGTAGCAAGTGAACGTCAGCCGCTTGTCGTCGTCGAAGAAATCTTGCGGTTCGATACGGCAGTCGTTGCTCAAACTCTCGTAGACCATTTTCTTGTTGACGAGCTTGGCGCCGCCGCCCGACACGACCACATCCGCGACGAATAGTTGCGATTGCTCCCGCTTCAGGGTTGGGTCCTGGGCTTGCACTACTGAGAAGGCGATCCTTAGGTTGTCCTTGGAGATTGCTGCGCCCTCGCTTACTTTCTGTCCGATGCGGACCGGCTTGGCGCCGTTCTGCTTGGAAAGAAACCACAACTCGTTGTCGCGCCGGCGAGACGTTCGCAAGTCGGTGAATCGTTCGGGTCCGATGAGGATGTAGTCACCGGAGGTCAGGTGCATGACGCGAAGAAATGCTGCGCCCGGCACGTTGCAAGTCAGACAACGAATATGGCGCTCTTTGAGATCGACGGTGAATGCATCGCCGAAACTCTTACTCATAAAAGCGATGCTCTGATTGTCGGGCGAGAAATCGGCGCGTTCGCCGAAATAGGTGAGTTGCTCCACGTTGTCCGGTAAGTGATCTAGAGGATTGCCCGGCTTGCGTTGAGCGGAAGCAAAACCGCTAACGAGGAAGACTAAAACGATCAGACGAACCATGGGAACCTCCTTTGGCAAGCGTGTTTGCGCCGCCACCCGCAGTCTACACCTCGCTGTTCGGAGAGGATGCAACGCCTTGCGCCGAGGAATGGCGCCTTTGAAGGGTCTTCGGCAGCGGTTGTTAGTTCGGCTCCGTCCAGTTCATACCGAGTTGCCAGAAGAGGAAGGCGTATTCAAGAGACGCGTCTTCAATGATTTTGCTTTGCGGACGTCCGCCGGCGTGCCCTGCCTGCGTGTCATAGAGCAGCATCACCGGATGACCTGAAGTCGTTGCGGCCTGCAGACGAGCGGTCATTTTTCTGGCTTGTAAGGGCGGGACCCGGGTGTCGGCATCGCCGGTGGTGAATAGGACTGCCGGGTAAGGAGTTTCAGGCTTCACCGCTTGGTAGGGCGAATACTGACGCAGGAAGGCGAAGTGTTCCGGCTTGGATGCATCGCCGTACTCCTGCAATGCGGGTTTGTTGTTATTGGGGAAGCGATAGTAGCCGACCATGTCGAGGTCGGGATACTCGCAGAGTACGGCGCGGAAAAGGTCTGGACGCTGAGTGAGCGTAGCGCCCATAAGCAGGCCGCCGTTGCTTACGCCCTGAATCGCCAGCCGCTCCGCATTCGTATATTCATTTGCGATGAGCCATTCGGCTGCGGAAATGAAGTCGTCGAAGACGTTCTGTTTCTTCTCGAGCATGCCTGCCCGATGCCACTCGTCGCCGAACTCGCTTCCGCCGCGGATATTCGCGAGCGCAAAGACGCCGCCCTGTTCGACCCAAAGGGCGTAGGCGGGATTGAAGCCGGGTAACCGGCTGACGTTGAATCCCCCATAGCCGTGCAACAACGTAGGCAAGGTTCCATTTGGAGTCACGCCTTTGCGGTGAACGAGAAACATGGGAACTTGTGTGCCGTCCTTGGACGTGACCCAAACCTGCTTCGTCTCAAAGTCGTCAGGCCGGATCGGGATCTGAGGCTGCGAAAAGACGCGCTTCTCGGCGGCTTCTGTCGCGACGATATAGGTGGTCGTCGGCTGCATGAACGACGTGTAGGTAAGCGCGGCGTTAGGCTCGCTCCAGTCTCCCTCTAGAGATGCATTCCCGACGCCGGGCAGGTCAAGGTCTCCTAGCGCGCGCCCTGAAGTAGTAAAGGACGCAATTCGCGTGGAGACATTGTGGAGGTATTTGATGAAGAGCTTTCCTCCAGCAAGGGTGACTGCATTGATCGCGTCATGTGATTGGGGAATGATTTCCTCCCACCCTGCTTGTTGGGGATTGCTCCAACTAGCAGTCAAGATGCGGCCTCGAGGGGCTTGCCAGTCGGTTTGGACAATCAAACGATCGCCTGCTGGGAATGCGGTGAAATGTGCGTCAATACCTTCGACCAGTGGAATCGTCTTCTTGGCGGCGATGTCGAGCAGGAATAAGTCGTTGCTCGTCCAACCATGGGATGCCGTGATCAGCAGCAGCCGGTCGTTATTCGCCAATGCCGGGTTAAGAAAGACGTCAGGCGCGTAGCCGTTGCCGAAGACGACCTCGTCCTCGCCTGTGCGAAAGTCCAGACGGTGTACTCGCGGCCCGCTTTGGCGGTCGTGGTTGGTGTAATAACAGGCGGAGCCGTCGCCTTGTAGCGTGAAGCCGCGATTGAGGTGACGGGGAATCTTCACGGGCAAGTCTTCGCCGGACTCCAGGTTGCGGAAGCGAATCTCGGATTCGTCTTCGCCGCCGATGCGAATCCAGTACGCCATTAGAGAGCCGTCGCGCGAGATGTCCATCAGCCCGCCGCTGGTCCGTTTGTCTTCGCTCCATTCGTTAGGGTCGAGCAGAAGCTGGTCCTCTCCGTCGATGCCTTGCCGCGCGTAGATTGCCGGTAGTTCGGCGTCTCCCTCCCGCTTGGAAAAGAAATACCGATCGCCGCGAATTTCGAGCAGCGAGACATCGGTAGCAGGCGTCAGTTTCGCCAGCCGGTTCGCTATCGGTCCCTTGACAGTCAGCGGGTCGAGAAGCCTGTGGGAGTATTCATTCTGCGCATCGATCCAGGTGCGCGTCTCAGGGCTTTGTTGGTCCTCAAGCCAACGGTATGGGTCGACAATTTCTACGCCGTGCAAAGTCTCGCGGTAGTTATCCACGCGGGTCCCGGGAGCCTTCGTCGTTCCCGTGTCCTGGCAGCCGGCGATGAGCAAGGCGACGAGAACTAGGGCGCTGCCAGAAGCGGCAAACCGAGAAAGAACTTGCGATGGTCTATGAGTCGTTCGTCGCACCTCCACATCCTATGTCAAACCCCTCGAAAGCGGGAGGCGCATGACTCCAATTTGAAGTGATACCGCCGTCGGCCGCTCCTGCGCCCCACGAACGGGGGAACGATACAATTCCTGAATCTCCATCCCCGAAATCGCTAGGACTTTGTACGTAATTTCGGACCTGCATCTGGGCGGAGAGGCGGACGAGAGCGGCGGCCGCAACCAGGCTCCAACGGCAGAGTCGCTTTTTTGTCCTCCAAGACCCAGAACTCCTTCCCCGGCGGCAGGTTGCTAGCTATATACTTCTGATGGATTCGTGAGACTTGCCTTTCGCGGGA
>CAZYOX010000154.1:0-10102 GCA_964649285.1 uncultured Bryobacterales bacterium
CGTTGCAAATCGCGATCGTCGGCGAGCCTTTTAACGCAGCTTCCCGCTGAGCGGCCAGGGTGTCCGCCGTCTCGCCCGATTGGGTAATAACCACCGTCAGTACCGACTCGTCCAAGATCGGGTCGCGGTAGCGGAACTCGCTGCCGTAGTCGACCTCCACCGGTACGCGGGCGAACTTCTCGATCATGAACTTGCCGGCCAAAGCGGCATGCCAGGATGTTCCGCAAGCGGCAATGCGCACGCTCTTGAAAGCGCGCATCTCGTCCGGCGTAATACCCAAGTTGTCGAGAAACACTTCACCCGTCTGGCGATCGACGCGGCTGACCATCGTCTCGCGGACGGCGCGCGGCTGCTCATAGATCTCCTTGAGCATGAAGTGCTTGTAGCCGCCCTTCTCCGCCATCACTGGGTCCCAAGCGATGTGCTGCACCGGGCGCTCAACGGTCTTGCCCTGGAAGTCCGTCAGCCGAACTCCGTCCGCCGTCAAGATCGCCATATCTCCGTCAGCCAGAAATATGAAGTCCCTGGTGTGATGCAGGATCGCCGGCGTGTCCGATGCCACGAAGAATTCGTTCTGCCCCAGGCCAATGATCGCTGGCGGCCCCTGTCGCGCCACGACGATCTTGCCTGGATCGCGACGCGACACAGTCGCCAAAGCGAATACGCCGTGAAGTCGCTCGATCGTTTCCCTCAGCGCGCTCTCTAGCGTGACGCCCGCGTTGCGGCTGTACTTGTCGAGCAGGTGAGCAATGATCTCGGAGTCCGTGTCGGTGACGAAGACGTAACCTTCCGACTTCAGTTGCTCGCGCAACTCCAGGTAATTCTCGATAATTCCGTTGTGGACGACGACGATATCGCCCGAAGCGTCGCGGTGGGGATGTGCGTTTTCTTTGGTCGGCTGGCCGTGAGTGGCCCAGCGCGTATGGCCGATGCCGCATTTGCCTTCCACGGGCTCCGCGCGGATCGCTTCTTCCAACATGCGCAGTTTGCCGGCGGCCCGGCGGACAGCGTAGGGAGATCCGTTGTTGCCGACGGCGATGCCGGCCGAATCGTATCCCCGGTACTCAAGACGGCGCAAGCCGTCAATGATGATGGGGGTAGCTTCGTGAGGCCCGATGTAACCGACGATTCCGCACATAACCTGCCGTCCTCACTCCCGAAACTCGACGGTAAATTCCTCGATGACCGGATTCGCCAGCACGTCGTGGGCGAACTTTTTGGCCTCTGCCTCCGCTTGGGCAGCGTCCGTGCCCTGGGCGAACTCGATCTCGAAGAATTTTCCTTGTCGAACGTCCTGGACCCGCGTGTAGCCGAAGTTGTTCAGCGCGGAACGAATCGTGCGGCCTTGGGGATCGAGTACAGTCTTTTTGAGTGTAACGTGGACAACTGCGCGCATAAGTCGATTGTATTCCTTAGGGTCGAGGCTCCGAGACACGTAAGGCAGGGCCTAGTCAGCGGACCAGGAACCAGCCGTTGAGCAGATTCGGCTTGTTGTAGGGCAGGTCTAAGTCTTCTTCGCCCCAGGCCAGGACACGCCTTCCGGAGTGAGTCACTACGGCGTGCGCCGCCGCCGTATCCCATTCCATCGTCGGGCCCAAGCGCGGATAGATATCAGCCTTGCCTTCAGCCACCATGCAGAGCTTCAGCGAGCTGCCCATGGCGATGAACTCCACTTCGTCGTAGTCTTGCCTCATCCGCTCGATGAACTTTTCCATCTCGGGAGTCGAGTGCGAACGGCTGCCGACGACGACTACCTTGCCGTTCAACGGCGCGGCCGGCGGGGCTAGACGAACCGGCTTGGCTCCCGCTTCGGACTTAAACGAGCCATCCTTCGAGCCGTAGTACATCCAATCCAGCACCGGCGCGTAAACGACGCCGGCTACCGGCTTGTTGTTCTCCATTAAGGCGATGTTGACCGTGAACTGACCGTTCCTTTTGACGAACTCTTTGGTCCCGTCAAGCGGATCAACCAGAAAATAAAGGCCCCAGAGGCTGCGCACTTCATAGGGAGCTGCATCGCCGCTCTCTTCCGATAAGACCGGAATATCCGGATAGCGTTCGCTCAACCGTCTCACTATGATGCGGTGAGAGCGTAAATCGGCCTCCGTCAACGGCGAAGAGTCGTCCTTGTGCTCGACTTCGAACTCCGTTCCATAGACGTCCAGAATGGCCGCGCCGGCCTCTCGGGCCGTCGCGACTAGAAATTCCATGTCGAGTTCATCCGCCGACTTCATCTGACTTGATTATCCCTCGATAACCCGCAAAACCCTTGGTAGACTCACCTTGTGCGAGGATTTCTGCGAGCTATCTTGATCGTCGCCGCGATGACCACAGTTGCGTGGGCGCAAGCCGAGCGCGTGGTGCTGACGCTTGAGGACCTAGTGCGGATGGCCGACACGGACTTGCCGACGTCGCTGATCATTAGAGTCATCGAATCCGCCGACGAAGTCCCCGTTCTGCAACCGCAAAACGTCAGCGAGCTGGTGGCCAAGGGCGTGCCGGTCGAAGCCCTTGAAGCCATTGTGGCTCGCAAGGGCCGCACCGCCGCCGGTATGCGCGTCGCGAAGGAAGCCGCGCCTGCCGCTAGTCGCCACGTTAGCATCACGGCCACCCTCGATCACCGTAAAGGGCTGCTAGAGGGTTTCAAGAAGGGCGGTCCAGAGGTCTTTGCCGTTTACTGGGGCGCCGCCGCGATCGATGCCGCCGGATCGGTGCTGCCCATCGAATCTTGCACCAAGCAGCCGGCCTGCTGGTGCGTCTCCGCCACCGGCGAAAAGACTTGCACATCCGAGAATGAGCCAGATTGGCGGCAGCGTTTCTCCTGCTTCCAGGCCGCCGAGATGACGCCCGGCGAAACGATGCCCGTCTTCTCCCTGGACGTCCCGCCGGGGACTGCCGAGTTGCGCTTCTATCCGTTCTACATGGTTCAAGAGAAGAGCGGCGCCGTCCGACTGGCGTCCTGGGATTCCGCCGCCGGATCCGCCTACGTCAGCGTCGAGCCGAGAGAATCTGACTCTTATACAGCCGAAGCTGGCCTGTCGCTGACGGTTAGCAGGAACGCCAAGACCGACTTGACCATACCGGTGAAACGCTTCGACGTCGACGGCCAGCGGCCAGGCACAGGCGGCCAGATCACCCTGAAGACACTGACGATGTCGACGACTCCGATTCCTCAGGCGTGCCTTGCCGAGTAGTCACGCAGGGAGCGTCTTCAGCAGTTTCTTCGCCTTAGCCACCCAAGGCCGCTCCTGCCGACGCAAGTAACGCGGCAAGCCCGTCTGCTTCGATACGACTTCTTCGAGCAATCGCCTGGCTTCTTGCTCCTTGCCCTCTTCCGCCAGAATCCGGCCCAGGCCGAAGTTTGCCGCCGAGACCGGGTTACGCTCTAATACCGCGCGATAGACCGCAGCCGCGTCGGCAGGGCGGGCTAGCGCCTCGTAAGACTCCGCAAGAGCCAACTGCGCTGCATGCATTTTGAAGTGAGGCTCCGTAGCGACGATCGCCGCCAAGTCCTCAATGGCGCTTTCGTAGTTTCCCAACGCCATGTAGGAGCGCGCTCTGCCGTAGCGGCTCTCTTGATCGCCCCGGTCGCGGTCGAGCGCTTCGCCAAAGAGTTGCGCCGCGCGCGCATGGTTCCCTTCGCGGGCGCAGATGACGGCGAGCTGTCCTAAAGCCTCCTGGGATGGGCTCTCCTTGACTAGCTTCTCGTACCACTGCTTGCGCCTTCTCCGTTCCCAGGCCTCGAAAACGGGAAGCTTCCAGCGCATCCCGGGCATGACTTCCGCCACAAAGTAGACGGCGCCGCCGAGCGGGCCCAGGAAGATGATGACGAAAAGCCAGTAATATTCGGGCCGGTTGCGGAAGAAGTGAACGATCATCAGCACCTGGAAAATGGCTCCAAGGCTCCAAACGCTCCAGCCTCCGAGAAAAGGAAGTCCAGGCACTCGGCCTGATTATGCCCCAACGGGAACGGCTATCGGGCGGTTCCCTGCTGCGCCAAACCGGAAAACCCGACCGGGCCGCCCTGGGTGACCAGCGAGTGCCGACAATACTCCGGGCGCGTATCCGGGAAGTCCGAACGATAGTGCGCGCCGCGGCTTTCCTCGCGCGCCAGCGCCGACTGCACAATCAGCGAGACCAGCAGGTGGATATTGTCCGCTTCGAACCCTTGGCGGTTGCTGCGCATCACCCCAGCGGGAAACAAGGGCGAGAGCCGTTCCAACTCGTTTAGGCCCTCGTGGAGCGATTCGGCGGACCTTTCTATGCCCGCCCGGCGCCAAGCGAGCCGTCTGAGGTCAAACACTGCGTTCGCTGGAAGCGGGGCCGCGTCGCCGCGATCGGGAATCGCCGAGGCGGCAACGGCGGAACCGGCGAACTCCCGCATCGCGGCGCCCGCGCGCGCTCCAAACACGAGGCCCTCCAAGAGCGAGTTGCTGGCTAAACGATTGGCGCCGTGCACCCCCGTGCACGCCACTTCTCCCGCCGCGTAGAGCCGAGGGATCGTCGTTCGTCCCGTCAGATCCGTGTGGACGCCGCCCATGGCATAGTGCGCCGCCGGATGAACCGGCACCGGCGCCAATGTGATGTCGATGCCGTAAAGCAGACAGGTCTCGTAGATCCGCGGGAAACGCTTGGGGATTTTCTCGGCATCGAGGTGCGTTAGATCGAGATAAGCCGGCCCCGACTCCGTCCGCCGTAACTCGGCCACGATGGCGCGCGACACCACGTCGCGAGGCGCCAAGTCGCCGCGCTCGTCGTAGTTGTGCATGAAGGGCTCGCCAGCCGCGTTGAGCAACCGTGCGCCCTCGCCTCGCAGCGCCTCCGACAGCAGGAACCTCGGCGCGCCTTCGGTGAACAGCGCCGTCGGATGGAACTGCACCATTTCCATGTCGGCCAACTCCGCCCCAGCTCGGAAAGCCATCGCCATCCCGTCGCCGGTCGCCACGCTGGGGTTCGTCGTCTCCCAATAGACGCACCCCAGCCCGCCCGTCGCCAGCAACACCGCCCGCGCGTAGATTGGGATCAGCCGGCGCTCTTTCTCGTCCCATGCCGTGACGCCGCAGACCTCGCCGTGCTCGTTGCGCAGCACGTCCACGACCGCCGAGAAGCTGCGGTAGCTGATGTTGGAGATAGAGCGCGTCGTCTGATAGAGCGTCCTGGCAATTTCGCGTCCTGTAGAGTCGCCCTGGGAATGGAGGACGCGATTGCGGCTGTGCGCGCCTTCGCGAGTGAACGACAGCTTGCCGCCGTCCTTGTCGAACTCTATGCCCCACTCGATCAGCTTTTCGATCTGCATGGGGCCTTCGGCCACTAACGCTCGAACCGCTTCGATGTCGCAGAGACCCGCGCCCGCGATGATCGTGTCCTGCTCGTGCAGACTGACCTCATCGTCGTCGCTCAGCGCCACGGCGATGCCGCCCTGCGCGTACTCTGACGTTGATTCGGTCAGGCGATCTTTGGTTAAGACCAAAACGTCGCCAGCGGGCGCGACCTCGATTGCCGCCCGCAAGCCGGCGACGCCCGCCCCGATAATTAGGAACTCCGTCTCGATCCTCAAGGCCCCATCGTAGCGGAAGCGTCGCGGGCGTCGCGCGAGCAGCGAGTGGAGCTTGGCTGAGGCGTGTCGGTATCCTGTTGCGAATGGCCCGAGTCCTGCCGTTCCGGCCCTATCGCTACTCCTCGAAGGCCGGCGACCCGTCGAATCTGGTCACCCAACCCTACGACAAAATCCCCGACGTGCTCCGCGAGCAATACCTCGAAGCGAGCCCTTATAACTTTGTTCGGCTCATCAAGGGCAAGCCCCTGCCAGGCGACGACGGCGACAACAACGTCTATTCCCGGGCCTCCGCGACTCTGGCCAAGTGGATCGAGCAAAATATTTTGGTTCAGGACCCCGAGTCCGGTTTCTACACCTACTTCCAAGAGTTCCAGCACCCCGAAACCGGCGCCGCGGCTGTCCGCAAGGGCTTCATCGCGCTCGTTGATGTCGAGGAGTACGGCAAGGGTGTCGTCTACCGGCACGAACTCACCCACAGCGGACCGAAAATGGATCGTTGGAAGTTGACCGAAGCGACCCAGTCCTACTTCGGCCAACTCCTGTTCCTCTACGACGACCCGACTCACCGCATCGACCAAATCTTGGAAGCCGCAGCCGTCGTCGGACCGTTAATGCAAGCGCGAGAACCAGATGGCGTCGTCCACAAAGTCTGGCGAATCAGCGACGCCGCCCTGGTTGAGGAGATGCAGCGCCTGATGGCCGACAAGAAGTTGCTCATCGCCGACGGCCATCACCGCTACGAAACGGCTCAGGCCTATAGCCGCGAACACCCCGAGACGCCCGGCGCCGCGCAAGTCATGGTGACGCTGGTCAATATGAGCTCTCCAGGGCTAGTCGTGTTGGCCACTCACCGCGTGTTGTCGGATCTGCCCGGCTTCGCGTCAGAACAGTTGCTTGCGCGAGCAGCTCAGCGCTTCGAGATCCGCCGCCTGGCATCCGACGAAGATTTGCGCCAAGCGCTCGATGCCGCGGCGCCGGCCACCGCCGCGATTGGACTAGTCCTCGCCGGCCACGAGGCCCGCTACCTGCTCACACCCAGGCCCGACGCTCTCGGAGATCTTCTGGCGGGACTCTCCGAGGCGGAGCGACGTCTCGACGTCATCCTGCTTCACAAGGCTCTTATCGCTGAGGCCGCCGGACTTTCTGAAGACGATGTCCGCGAACTCAAGGGCATCCGTTATGTGCGGGGCTTTGATCAAGCCATCGCCGAGACGGTATCGGGGTCCGCGCAAGCAGCGTTCCTGTTGCGCCCTATCGACGTGAAGGATGTCGCCAATATCTCGTTCGCGGGGGGAGTCATGCCGCAGAAATCGACGGATTTTTATCCCAAGCTGCTGTCGGGTTTTACGACATACCGCTTTGGACCGCCCAAAGCCAGATAATCCACAGCGCCAGGATCCCGGCGATTCCAACGCCTAAAATCACCTTCCACTGCCTGTCAGAGGCGGGCTCTTCGCTCGGGCTCAGCGTTTTGACGTCATCAAGGTGCTTGGCCGGACGCAACCAGTGCAGTTCGTCCCGAGTGGTCCCGCCGCTCTTAACGATGCGTTCGTAAGATTCAGGATCAGCGATCAGGATCGTCTCGGCGTTGGCGCCTTCTAGCGCGTGCCGTGCCTGATCCCGCAGCTCGGCGGGCAGTTCATCCAGCGAGCGGTAAATCCTGTCGCCGTGCGACGAGGCGACCCGTACAAACCCGGTTCTTCCAACCCACTTCATGACGCCCTCGATTTGCGTGCCGGCGCAGCGGGAGTTTTGGATTTCTCGGCAGCGGGCTTTTCCGAGTCGCGCGCAAAAGCCGCTACCGTCTCGATAAACCCAATCGCGGCCCGCGAGAGGGCCTTATCTTTTCTGTAGATCAAACCGATCGTGCGGGTCATCGGCAACGGCTCCAAGCGTAAGGCAACCAACTCCCCGGCGGCAATCTCCTCGCGGGCATGCGACATCGCCATGAATCCGATCCCCAGATCGGCAACGATGAACTGCTTAAGCATCTCGCTCGATTCCAACTCCATCGAGATCTTAATATCGTCTTCGTAATCCTCCAAGAACTCGTTAATACGGCTCCTGGTTCTGCCGCTTTTCGGCAGCAACAACGGATAATCCACAATCGCTTCGGCGTTGGCCTTGGGACGGCCGGCCAAGGCATGATCCTTGCCGACCATCAGGCAAATCTCATCGGTGTGGATCTGCACGACTTCGACCTTTTTGTCCTGGATCGGAATTTGGGCGATGCCGAAATCCACCGAATTGTCGAGGACGCCCTGCACTGTCTTCGATCCGTATGAGCGCACCACCTGCAGCTGGATGCCCGGGAAGTGCTTCTTATAGTTCGCGAATACCGACGGCAACACTTTCAAGCAGGTTGCTTCATTCGCAGCGATGGTTAGCTGGCCACGGGGGTTCTTCTCCAACTCGCGTATTTCATCAAAGGCCTGACCCTTGGTTTCCAGGATGCGCTGCGAGTACTCGGCGAAAATCTTGCCGGCTGTGGTCAGCGAGATCCGGCTGCCGAAGCGCTCAAAGAGCTGGGTTCCGAGTTCCTGTTCCATTTGCCGGATTTGTGCGGAAATCGCCGGCTGTGTCCGAAAGCATGTCTGCGCCGCCTTGGAAAAACTCTTCAGGCGGACGATCTCGAGGAAGGTATGGAGCTGGTCAAAGTCCACGTTTCACCCGAGAAGCGAGGATGACTAGAGCCTTTCGGCGGAATTCCCGCGCTGCGCCGCGGGCAGAGTACACGCAATCGTAATATACCGCAATGTAACCTCATCTTTTGAGGACGTCCGGCAGAGCGCCGCCTCCGCGGCGTGAGACAAAACGGCAGCGGCGCGGTCTTTTCTCAATACGTCCTGGAGCCGAAAAGGTCACGAGCGCCAGGACTCCGGAGGGGCGCAATGTTTGAGCAGTAGACTGAAATTTAAGGCCGCTCAGGATACGACGCGCGCCGCAGAACCCAGATGAAGACCCCCGCCAAGTCTAAGCACGGCACAAAGGTCTTCACCATTGGGCACTCGACCCGAAGCATCGAAGAGTTTATCGACATGCTCAAGGCGCACGCAGTAGAGCGCGTGGCGGATGTACGTACGGTCCCGCGCTCCCGGCACAATCCCCAGTTCAATAGCGACGCCTTATCTGAGGTGCTGCCGAGGGCTGGCATAGGCTATACGCACATGGCACAGTTGGGAGGGCTGCGCCATGCCCGGAAGGATTCCATCAATACCGGATGGCGCAACGCCTCGTTCCGCGGCTTCGCTGACTACATGCAAACGCCGGAATTTGAAGCCGGTCTCAAGATACTCATCCAAGCGGCCAAGCGAGAGAAGGTCGTCATCATGTGCGCCGAGGCGGTGCCCTGGCGATGTCATCGCTCCCTTATAGGGGACGCCCTAAAGGCGCGCGGCATTACGGTGGAGGACATCATGAGCGCAACCCGGACCCAGGAGCATGTGCTGACCTCATTCGCGAAAGTGGAAGGCACGCAAGTGACATACCCGGCGGCCGAGTGATGGCGCTCGAAGCGCTCCCTCTCACGTAGCCACGGTAGAATGGCGGATTCACCGCTCATGTCCTCCGGCAAACCTCGCATCTTCTCCGGCATGCAGCCTTCGGGCGTCCTGCATATCGGCAACTATCTCGGCGCCCTCAAGAACTGGGCCAAAATTCAGTACGACTACGAGCCGATTTTCTGCGTCGTCGACCAGCACGCGATTACCGTCTATCAAGACCCCAAGGCGCTGCGCGAGAGCATCGAGCAGGTTGCCGCGTTGTATCTTGCTGCCGGCATTGACCCCGACCACTCCGCGGTTTTCGTGCAATCCCAAGTGCCCGGACACGTGGAGCTTGGCTGGATTTTCACCTGCGTGACCCCGATGGGCTGGCTGGGCCGCATGACCCAGTTCAAGGCCAAGTCCGGCAACCAAGAGACGGTGGGAACGGGCCTGTTCTGCTACCCGGCGCTGATGGCCGCCGATATTCTGCTCTATCAGGCCAAGATCGTCCCTGTCGGCGAAGACCAAGCGCAGCATCTGGAGTTGACGCGCGATATCGCGGAACGCTTCAACCATCTCTACGGCGAGACTTTCGTCGTCCCCGAAACGCGTCTGCCCGCAGTCGGCGCACGGGTCATGGGCCTTGACGACCCGACCCAGAAGATGAGCAAGTCTGCCGAAGGGGCTAATCATGCCATCAGCATGGTCGAAGAACCCGGACGCATTAAGAAGCTGATTAGCCGCGCCGTCACCGACTCCAATCCAGAAGTCCAATGGGAAAACGCCGGCCCCGGAGTACGCAATCTGCTGGCGATCTATCAAGCTTTCTCGGAGCGGTCGAACGACGAGATGCACGCCGAGTTTGACGGCATGCGCTACGGCGACCTGAAGAAACGCGTCACCGAAATGGTCGTCGAGAGTCTCTCGCCGATCCAAGCCAAGTATCGCGAGTTGATGAACAATCGCGATCACCTGCGGCAAATCCTCCACCGTAGCGCCGAGCGCATCATGCCCATCGCCGAGCAAACGGTGCAACTGGCCAAGGAGCGTACCGGCCTGT